>NZ_JASCAJ010000001.1:0-52315 GCF_029967895.1 Acinetobacter sp. V89_7 | reverse complement strand
AGACAAATTCAACGCAAAACACTTTCTTTCAACTTAACCCTGTAAGCTAAGTTGCTTTCGTGTATCGCGTCGGGATGAGTGCATTATAGGAGATTTTTTTTGGCACGCAAGTGTTTTTAAACCTTTGTTTTGCCGAGTGTTCTATTTTTATGCACCAACTTGATGCAAAAATTGCAAAATAACAACCTAAACCTCTAATTATAAAAGAGAAATATGAAATAAATATTTCTCTTTTATTTTATTTGCTTTTATTTGTGTGTGGTTTTTATTTGAACGCTCAAGATTTTTACCGCTTGTTTAGGTACATTTTGGTGCATTCCCACATTGGCAGTAGGTACATTTGCGATTTTATCGACCACATCCATACCCTTGGTCACTTTACCAAACACTGCATAACCTGCATCACGCGATGATGCATTTAAGAAGGTATTGTCTGCCACATTAATAAAAAACTGACTGGTGGCCGAATTTGGATTACTGGTTCGCGCCATTGCCAGTGTACCGCGTGTATTACTCAAACCATTTGATGCTTCATTTTTAATGGGAGCAGCCGTTGGTTTTTCTTTCATGTTGGACTCTAGCCCACCGCCTTGAATCATGAAGCCTGGAATCACACGATGAAAAATCGTGCCGTTATAAAAGTTACTCTTAATATAGTTTTCAAAGTTTTTTGCTGAAACAGGTGCCTTTTGATCATATAGCTCAATTTCAATATTGCCCAGTGTGGTTTTCATTTCCACCTGAGTATTAGCAAGCGCATGCGCACTCATGAGCAAAGCAGCAGATAAACATAACGATTGTTTGAGCATTTTAATTCCTGATACATCATTCAAAAAAAAGCCTTAGGCACCCATCTAATCAACTCATCTGATGATCAGCGAAGACCAGACTTGTTGACCTAAGGCATAAAGCGGATTCAGCATTTAAGCATATTTGTTCCAAAACTTACGAAAACCGCGACTCATCTGAATCAGGTTAGCTTTGGCTTGATGCGATACTGGCGTTAGATTAATAAAGCCATGTGTTTGATCGAGATACTCTTCAAAATGTACTTTAACGCCATTTTGACGTAGCTTGTGGCTGTAAATCTCACCTTCATCATGCAAGACATCATGCCCGGCCGTAACAATATAGGCAGGCGCCAGTTTTTTAAAATTGCCATAAGTTGGCGATATGATTGGATCATCCAGACGAACGTCATGCTGGGTCGCATAATAGTCCGTCACATAGTCGACATCATTTCCAGTCAACACCAATCCATCTTTATAGGCATAAAATGAGGGGTGACGGCTTTTAAAATCAACTACTGGATAAATCAGGAACTGCGCATCAGGCGCATAAACTTTACCCACTGCACGCTGCGCGATCACCGTACTGATATTTCCGCCCGCGCTATCTCCAGCCACCGCAATTCGATTTTTTAAGATTTTGAAGTGTCGTTTGTTTTGATATACCCATGCCAGTGCATCTTCACAGGATTGAATTAAACGTTGCGGCGAAACTTCGGGAGCGAGCGGATATTCAATACTGAGCACCTGAGCTTGACTGTATTTTGCAATTAAGCGACACGCTTCATCATGGGTATCTACACTACCAACGACAAATCCGCCTCCATGATAAAACACAATCATCGGCAATTTTTTGCTGGGTGCAGGATGATAATGCCGCGCAAAAATCGTTCCGCTTTGCAAAGGTAAACGGATATCCTCGACAGATGCAACAGCGGTGGGTTTACGTCGAATGGTTTGCATTTGCAGCTCAAACGCTTGACGAGATTGCTCTACATCGGAACCAATAAAGCCGACCAAACCTTGTTTAAGCTGGACAGCCATAAGGCATTTGGTAAAACTGTCTAACTGCGGATATTGATAGGGATAGCCCAATACGCGGACAAGCGATTCCTGCACAAATGAAGGAAGCTTATCGAGAACACGAGCCGCAGGCCCCTGACCTTTTTCAAGTAGTTCCTGAATATTTTGAGTAATGGCAACCACCGCTGTCTCCCTTCGATGTTTATATTTTTGGCATATGTGGGTCATGTATGACTATATTCTTGTTTAAAAGTGGCAATCAAGCCTGTTCTGTGTTGCTTTTATTAAACGTAGACGGTTTTTGTTAAATGTCATTGACCGCAGAAACACGGATTTTTCATGATTTGCCCATAAACATCAAATCAAATTGAGGTGGTCGTTCAATCGACAAAAAATAAACCCCTAAATCATCGGGTGACTTAGGGGTTTATTGATGGGTTTGTTACTGCACAATCCGTTGTGACATATTGATAAACAAACCAGAGTGAACATCCTGTTCGCTTTCAAACATCTTAATCGAATACCTCATGCTTACCCAGAGGAGATTCCTGCGCAAGCTGTAGGTTATTTCTTCGTCGACTGTCATCTTATGTAGACACTTGATCTCAGTAGCAGCTTTGATCAGGTTAAGTTTTTCGCCTAGGTGGCATCCTGAAGGCAAATAAACGATCTAATTAAGTGACCCGTACGCTGATATTACTGAATTGTTGAGGCGTCAGTAGACGGCTGTGCCATTTCAGGCGCTGCTTGTACAGGCTGTTGAGTTTGAGTTGAAGCACCCGCTTCAGCTGCAACACCACCTTGTACTCCGGCTTGCGGACTAGATGTTGTTTGAGCAGAACCAGATGCATTCAAACCGGCTTCAGAGGCACAGCCTACAGCAGTTAACGCAACACCGGCACACACCAACGACATAAGCGCTAATTTTTTCATGGGATCTTTCCTTTCACTATGACAAATTAAAAATATGCAAAGTCCAACTTTGCGCTGCCTATCATTCCCAATTTTTTTTAGTGGTGCTCGCACAATTCGTTGGAGTTTTTAGGCTTGCCAGTAGCGATTGTGAAATTTTTTATTAATCGATTTTTTTGCATAAAAACCTTCATGTTTTGCTTTAAAAGCTCGTAATTTTTTAATCTTTTTGATGTTTTTTGAAATTTTATGCTTTTTAGCGCATAAACCTGTTCTCACATATATTCATAAAAACCATACAAAGAAGATTACGCCGCGAAACAATGATTTTCGCGGCTCAGATACCCTTCGCTATGTGAGTTGTATTTCATGCAGGCTTTTTTTAAAAAAAGTTCTGCATCTGCAGATCTTGATTAGGGCCATTTCATCTCACCTTTAACCACTTTTGCACCCAGTTCCAGATTGCTGTTTTCAGTTAAAGTGGGATACTGCTGTTGCATGATTTGAATCACGTCGGCCGATGTTTTACTGGCCTGAACGGCTTTTTCATAATCTTTGATGTAATTAATCGAAAAATTAACCGCAGCCAAATCTTGTGGTGCATGCGCTGCCATATGTGCTGGAATCACGACTTTCGGATGTAACGCCTGAATACTGCTTAAGGTCTCTAGTACGGCTTGACGGTCTTGAGTGCGTGGTGTATCCGCCATCCACAAATGAATGCCTGACGACACAGCAATTCCGCCCACCACAGCTTGAGCATCTGGAATATATAAATACGTCAGTTCATTTTTGCCTTTGATTTCGATCTTTTGATCTCCAAGTTTCAAAGTTTTAGCTCGGTAAATTTCGGGCACGATGATCTTTGAAGGGGCATTTGCGCCCATAAGAGGTGACCAGTAGTTCACTTTGAGGGCCTGAGTTTGCTGAATATGCTGCACTGTTTCTGGTGTAGCTAAAATTTTGGCTGCCGGAAAGTATTGTTTTAACACATCCAAACCGAAGTAATAATCTGGATCGCCATAGCTGATAAAAATGGTATTGAGTGTTTTACCACTGTCGAGTATTTCGGCCGCAAGACGCAGTGCCTCAGATTTAGAAAACTGAGCATTGACTAGCATCACTTCTTTATCATTTTCAATGAGCGTCGAGGTCACACCAAAATGCTCTGGCTGTGCCACAAAGCTTTTAATCGTCACGGTTTGAGCAAAAGCCGTGCTGACTGCAAGGCTGGTCATTATGGCGGCAGCAAGTGTGGTATTTTTAATAAAATTCATATGTGTCTCCTAAAGATGGAATACACTTTAAGCTGCAACTTGTGTTTAATAAATCGGCATTTTCAAGATAAACTGTTGCATATCTTGCAACAATAATGTGGTTAATGATGGATACTTTAAAAGCCATGCGAGTTTTTGTCGCAATTGCTCATCATGGCAGTTTAGCCAGAGCTGCCGATCAGCTGGATTATTCGCGCGCCATGGTGTCACGTTATCTCCATCATTTAGAGCACACCTTCTCGATTCGCTTGTTTCAACGTAATACCCGTAAAATCTCACTAACGCCATCGGGTGAAAAAGCACTGCGTTACTGTGAAAATATTTTACAGCAGCAGTTGTTACTGCATGATTTAGCCGCGCATGAACAACAAAGCGGCAGCATTCGTCTTACCTGCGGTTTGTTTTTGTACCAGTTGGGACTGAATCGTTGTTTACGTGCCTTTCAGGCAGCTTATCCTCAAATTCAGTTTGATTTAACGCTCACAGAAAATGCATTGGATTTAATCGACGGCAATATCGATTTGGCGCTGCGCATTACGCAGAAAATTGCCGATGGCTTGATTGCACGCCCCATTTACACCATTGCTTCGACCTTTTGTGCCCATCCAGACTATTTGGCTCAAGCACCTGAATTGAACCATCCGAGCCAGTTATTGCAACACGCGTGTATCAGTCATCAACATTATAGTCAGTACTGGACGCTCATTGATGCCGAGCAGCATCCGCAAAATTATCCAATCCAGAGCAGCTTTAAAAGTAATGATGTGAATGCTTTATATGATATGTGTATAAATGGTCAAGGCATTGCCATGTTGCCCAGTTTATTGGTACAGCAAGATTTGGCAATGGGTCGACTGGTTCGTGTCTTACCAGAGTATACCGCAATCGATTTATCGCTCTCGCTGGTGTATGCCTCTCGACAGCATTTGCCGCACATGACCCAGATTTTGATTGCATTTTTAATGGAACATCTGGGCAATTACCTGAATTGTGAAGAATAATTTTTTTATCTGTTTTCTATGACTTGAATTTTTAAGCAATGCCCATACCTCTATGATTATTCACAAATGAACAAAATTCGTGGCAGTTCAGGAATTTGCAGTTACAAACACTGATGCCCAAAGGACTGTACATGTTTAAGAACCCTTTTAAACGGAGATCATCAATGGCTAATGAGCAAAACGAGCAGGCTCAAGACTTATCTTCAGAGCAAGCAGCACTTAACACTGAGCACACTCAAACTGAAGAAACCGAGCAGGTCGCTGAGATTAGCGTTGAAGATTTGCAAGCTCAGATCAGCAAGCTTGAAGAAAGCCTGAAGCTTGAAAAAGCACGCGCAGCCAATGCCATTTACGAAGCTGAAAAAGTAAAAGAACGCGCTGAACGTGAAGCAGAAAGTGCCAAAAAATTTGCGCTTGAAAAATTTGCAAAAGGCTTGCTCGATTCAGTCGACAACCTTGAGCGCGCCATTCAGGCTGCGGGTGACGAAAAAACACCTTTAGTTGAAGGTATTGAGCTGACCTTGAAATCATTGACCACTACGCTTGAAAAATTTGAAGTGGCTGCGGTAGATACCTCGAATGGCTTCAACGCCGACCTGCATCAGGCCGTCGGGATTGATCCAACAGCGAAGGCCGGTGAGATTGGCAATGTCTTACAAAAAGGCTATACCCTTTCAGGTCGTTTGTTGCGACCAGCCATGGTGACTGTCGGTCAATAATTGAATAAATCGGAACGTGTTTTGATTTTTTTTGATGAAAATGCTTGAAAAAAATCAATTCACTCTCATATCGGATAACAAGCAAAAACATTGCAAAAAAATTTTGAGGAATTGAACTCATGGCAAAAATTATCGGTATTGACTTAGGTACAACCAACTCATGTGTCGCTGTACTTGAGGGCGATAAAGTTAAAGTAATTGAAAACGCGGAAGGCGCGCGTACGACACCATCGATCATTGCGTATAAAGATGGCGAAATCTTGGTAGGTCAGTCTGCAAAGCGTCAGGCGGTAACGAACCCTAAAAACACATTGTTCGCCATTAAGCGTTTAATCGGTCGTCGTTACGAAGATCAAGCCGTACAAAAAGACATCGGCTTAGTCCCTTACAAAATCATCAAAGCAGACAATGGTGATGCGTGGGTTGAAGTAAACGACAAAAAATTAGCGCCACAACAGGTTTCTGCTGAAATCTTGAAAAAGATGAAGAAAACGGCTGAAGACTATCTGGGCGAAACAGTAACAGAAGCGGTGATTACTGTTCCTGCATACTTTAACGATGCACAGCGTCAAGCCACTAAAGATGCTGGTCGTATTGCAGGTCTTGATGTGAAACGTATCATCAACGAACCAACTGCTGCGGCACTTGCGTTTGGTATGGACAAGAAAGAAGGCGACCGTAAAGTTGCTGTTTACGACTTGGGTGGTGGTACATTTGACGTATCGATCATTGAAATTGCTGACCTTGATGGCGACCAGCAAATCGAAGTGTTATCGACCAACGGTGATACTTTCCTAGGTGGTGAAGACTTTGATAACGCATTGATTGAATACTTGGTTGAAGAATTCAAGAAAGAACAAAGTGTGAATCTGAAAAATGATCCGCTTGCGTTACAACGTTTGAAAGAAGCTGCTGAAAAAGCAAAAATTGAGCTTTCTTCGTCGAATGCGACTGAAATCAACTTGCCATACATCACGGCTGACGCAACTGGTCCGAAACACTTGGTGATCAACGTTACTCGTGCAAAACTTGAAGGTTTGGTTGCAGACTTGGTTGCGCGCACCATTGAACCTTGCCGTATTGCGCTTAAAGATGCAGGTCTTTCGACTTCTGATATCTCTGACGTGATCTTGGTCGGTGGTCAGTCTCGTATGCCACTTGTACAACAAAAAGTACAAGAGTTCTTCGGTAAAGAGCCACGTAAAGACGTGAACCCGGACGAAGCTGTGGCAATCGGTGCTGCAATTCAAGGTGCAGTATTGTCTGGTGACAAAAATGACGTATTGCTTCTTGACGTGACCCCATTGACTTTGGGTATCGAAACTATGGGCGGCGTACTCACAGCAATTATCGAGAAAAATACCACGATTCCTGCGAAGAAATCACAAGTGTTCTCGACTGCTGCTGACAACCAACCTGCTGTAGATATCTCGGTTTACCAAGGTGAACGTAAGATGGCTCAACAAAACAAATTGTTGGGTAACTTCCAATTAGGTGACATTCCACCTGCGCCACGTGGTGTGCCACAAATTGAAGTGTCTTTTGACATCAACGCCGACGGTATCTTGAAAGTATCTGCAAAAGACAAGAGCACAGGTAAAGAGCAATCGATCCAGATTAAAGCAAACTCAGGTTTGTCTGATGCTGAAATCGAAGCAATGATCAAAGATGCAGAAGCAAACGCCGAAGAAGACCGTAAGTTCGAAGAACTTGCAAAAGCGCGTAACGAAGCTGATGCATTAATTTCAAGCTCAAACAAAGCAGTGAAAGATCTTGGCGACAAAGTGACTGAAGATGAAAAAACTGCTGTTGCAACTGCGGTGACTGAACTTGAAGCAGCTACTAAAGAAAATGATGTAGACGCGATCAAAGCGAAAACTGAAGCGCTACAAAACATTTTGATGCCAATCACGCAACGTGCTTATGAGCAAGCTCAAGGCGCTGAAGGTGGTGCACAAGGTTTTGATCCAAATGCATTCCAAGGTGGCGAAGCTGGTCAGCAACAAAAAGCAGATGATGGCGTTGTCGATGCTGAATTCACTGAAGTGAAAGACGACAAAAAATAATTGATCGTTTTTTGAAAAAGCGTCCGATTTATCGGGCGCTTTTTTTATGTATATTGATATTATCCAAGAAACAACACTTTGCTGAAGGAACAGTAATGAAAAACAGCCTCTTTATTCAAACTCGCCATTCAAACACACAGCGCATTCAATGGATTAAACCGTCTGCGACAATCTTGTCACTCTTGGTTGTGCCCTTTGCATGGTGTGCGAGCGCCAATGTAGCAGCTCAGCAAATTGCGCTGGTGGGTACATGGACATCTATTCCGGATGCGCCGCTGGTGCAAAAGCCAGCTCAGGCCAGCGATGGGTTGTATCAACTTCAAATGAATGAGGATGGTACCTTAACGCCAACACATGTTTTTAAAATGAAAAGTCCTTCTTGGATTGTAAAATCTAAAGATGGACGTTTTGCTTACACCACCAACGAAGAAAATAAAGGTGAAGTGACTGCCATTTCAGTTCAGTCCAATCAAGTTAAAGTGCTCAATACAGTAGACAGCCATGGTGGACACCCGACGCATGCGTCCATCAGTCTCGATAATAAATTTCTGGTGGTTTCAAACTATTCAGCAATCGATAAAGATCGTGGTGGTGTGACTGTTTTTCCAATTTTGCCAAACGGCCATTTGGGTGAAAAAATTCAAAATATTGTTTTTTCGGAAGGATCAAACGTAGTAAAAGGTCGTCAGGACAGTGGCCATGCCCACTCGACGACGTTTAGTCCAGATGGTCAGTATTTGTATGCGGCCGATCTGGGCAATGACAAAGTATACGCCTTTCAATATCACCCCAATCAAACCCAGCCGCTCAAGGCAGATCCTCGCCGAGATGTGACCTTTGCTCCAGGTTCTGGCCCACGTCATATGGTCTTTTCCGCAAGTGGTCAACATGCATACGTGACCGCAGAAATGTCGAGTGAAATTGTGACCTTCAAGGTGCAAGATGGTTATCTGAAAAAAGTCGCCCAGAATAAACTGGTTGCAGCGCATGCAACACCTAAATTTAAGAGTGCCAGCGGCATTATTCTCAGTCCAGATGGCAAATACATTATCACTGCCAACCGCGGCTCACATAACGCTCTTTTGGTGTTTAAAGTTCAACCGAATGGTTTACTTGCTCAACCCGTGTCTTATAAAGCCAATGGCATTGAACCGCGTGCTTTTTCATTCGATACCACAGGTCGATATCTGTATGTAGCCAACGTATTTAGCAATAACATTAGCTTATTTCACTTTGACCCGAAGCACGGCACATTAAAGCCTGCTGGTGATGCCGCCAAGATATCTACACCGACAGATATTAAGTTCTTTGAATAATATAAACTAACAATCAGCACTGGGTTTACTCAAGTTAATGGATTAACTGATTGCCATTAAGCCTGTTGATCTGGTTTAAAAACTTTCAGTTTATTCCTTACTGGCCTGAGAAAATTCAAAATCCCACAAAAGGCGGTGATTGTATCTAAAATTTTGCCGTGCTACGGTATAAACAATATTGAAGATGAATGTCAATCGGGAGATATCAGTGAGTTATTATCATATTTTGATTGAAGTGAACGATCACATCAGCACAATTGAGCAAACACGTGATATCGAGATTTTTGATATTATTGAGATCAAACCCTTTTTACATTCGATTTTACTGCCGTATTTCAACGAACAAATTATTGAATTAGAAGATGAAAATCTTGATTACCAGGATATTTTACATCTTGAAGTTAAACAAACGCTGCTACCAATTAAAGACTTGATTGAAGAAGAACAAAAACTGCTACCAAGCGACACTGATGTCACCATCACGGCTTACGAAATTTTTAATGATCGTGAACTCAGCCAAGATGTCACCACCGTCATTATGGATATTTTAGAAGCCGTAAAATTGGATCAACCTCCAATCGAACTTTAACTATCAAACAGTCAGCATAAAAAAAGGGCGATACCGGTCTGATCGCCCTTTTTCATTTTATTGCATCATGCGTCTTGCTTGCTCTTGTCGGAAGGCACGTAAAATTTGTTGCCCCGCCCGACCCGTCGGATTTAGGCCCAATCGGGTTTGCTCTTGCTGAATCGCCTGACGACTTTTATCTCCAATCAAACCATCTACCGCCCCGATATCATAGCCACGCTGAAGTAAAAACTGCTGGATTTCACGGCGCTCGGCACGTGAGGTTCCCGGATCATCTGTGGGCCATGCGGTTAGAAAAGGTCCGGCACCTTGGAGACGATCTGACAAATGTGCAATTGCCAGACCATAACTTTCTGCGGCGTTATAGCTATAAATGGCATCGAAGTTTTTAAAGACCAAAAATGCTGGTCCGGTCGCACCTGCAGGTAGCATTAAGCCCGCTGGCGTATTCGACGAGAGATTTCCCTGAATTAAAGCCGTTCCATCTGCGCGTGTTAGGCCTTGTGCTAACCAGTAGCTCAGTGGACGTTTATTACGACGCCCTTCGCCCGAGACAGACATTCCGGGAGGTAATTGCACTTCAAAACCCCATGGCATCCCCGTTTGCCAGCCTGCCTGTTTTAAGAAATTGGCTGTCGATGCCAAGGCATCTGGCACACTTGAAACCAAATCGCGACGCCCGTCTCCATCAAAATCGACTGCCAATCGATCATAAGTCGATGGCATAAACTGCGTATGGCCAAACGCCCCTGCCCACGAGCCTTTTAACTGATCTAAACGCAGATCGCCGCGCTGTAAAATACGTAATGTGGTAAAAAATTCACCACGGAAATAACTTTGTCGACGCCCTTCACAGCTGAGTGTCCCCAGTGCCTGTAACAAAGGATATTTACCGGAAATATCACCATAATTACTTTCGACACCCCACACCGCCACAATGGTTTCAACAGGTACACCATACACCTGCGAGGCGCGGTTCAACACATCTCGATACTGTGCCAGTTTTTGCTTTCCAGCGTCTACACGTTCGTTATCGACCAAACCAGACAAATAATCCCAGATCGGCGTTGAAAATTCGGGCTGGTAATTAAGTTTATCTATGACTGAGTAATCTGGAGTCAAATTTTGTGTGTATTGGTCGTAGGTCGATTCAGAAACACCCGATGCAATCGCCTGTGAGCGTAGATTTGCAAGACAACGCTGAAAATTATCATTTTGTGGTGTAACGGCTGTGGTCATGACAGGTTTATTTGTGGTTGAGCCATTCACCACTTTTTCATTCAAAATTAATTCGGCATGCGCGGGCGCCATCAGCAATGAACACGTACCAAGAAAAAAAGACAAACGTCGCATTATTATCATCACCTGTTTTAAATTTAAAAAAGCAAATCCTGTGCTTACCTTAGCACTATGGCAACGAAATCAAAGCGTGAATTCGTAAATTTGAATTCATATTCTGCACTTTAAATTCAAAGTATAGAAAAAGTTATCCACACCACTCATTTTAAATTCAAAAACAGTTCGGGAAGTTTAAATTCAAATCCAGACATTTTAAATTCAAAAATTTTTCACGCTTTTATTGCATTCAAGCTGTGGATAAGTCACTTTAACTTGGTTTTGAATTCAAATCGCATCTAAAGAAAAACTTTGAATTCAAAGTTTTCATATTGTTTTAAATTTAAAGTTTTATTGTGCGCAGAATTTGAATTTAAAACAGATCATTTGCAGGAATTCATCACGGCTAATTGTGTTTTTGAACACGATTTTAAATTCATTGCAGTGGCTGAATATCTACTGTTCCAAAATCAGGGCGGCTATCTTACCCAAAAAAAAGTTAAAAAAAAGCGACCAGCTTGCTGATCGCTTGATTTATACACCTGAAATGAACTAAATGGTTATGTCTTGAGTTAATGCCAATGGTTCTGGCAAAATTTCCGCCAATTGACGACATAAATGCGTCAATTCACTTTGATTCAACGGCATTAAAGTGATGTGTCCCAATTTACGGCCTTCTCGTTCGCTCTTGTTATACAAGTGCAAATGCGCGCCGTTTAGTGCTAAAACATCTTCAGATTTTGGATGCTGACCAATGATATTCACCATCACCGTCGGGCGAACCACCTCGGTCGAACCCAAAGGCAAGCCAGCGACGGCACGAACATGATTTTCAAATTGTGAGCACACCGCACCTTCAATCGACCAGTGGCCCGAATTATGAACACGTGGTGCCATTTCGTTGGCAAATAAGCCCTGTTCGGTGACAAACAGCTCAAGCGTTAGAACACCCACATAATTCAGATGATTCAGCAGACGCGTAATGTAATCCTGTGCAACAGGCTGTAAGCCTTCACTGCGAGGTGCAGGCACAATCGAATGCGACAAAATGCCGTGATGATGGTGATTTTCTGCCAACGGCCAAGTTTTCACTTCACCATCTTGACCACGCACTGCAATAATCGAAACTTCACGAGAAAACTGAACAAAACTTTCTGCAATCAATGATTTGGCAGGGCCAAGCTCTTGCCAAGCTTGATCAATTTGCTCCGCTTCACGCAGTACAAACTGACCTTTGCCATCGTAACCGCCAGTGGCTGTTTTCAGCACAATCGGTAAACCTAGCTGCGCTACAGCAGTTTGAAGCGATTCAAGGCTATCGACGGCTCGAAACGGCGCGACTGGAATCTCCAGACGCTGAAACAGCTCTTTTTCAAGCAAACGATTCTGCGCAGTTGCCAAGGCCTGACGTGGCGGATAAATGGCTTTGTCTTGACTCAGACGGTCTACATCGGCCAATGGCGTATTTTCAAACTCAAGACTAAATACATCTGCACTTTCAATAAATGCCTGCAATGCATTCTGATCTTGCTCGGTAGAGTAAACCTGACCCAGGATTGCTGCTGGACAATCCGCATTCGACTCGAAGAACGTACATTCAAGATTAAGGGGCAGGGCCGCTTGTGCCATCATACGGCCAAGCTGTCCACCACCAAAAATTCCGATGGTTTTATTCATGATCGCCTCGTTATGCCTGACCTGGAATGTTATTGCTGGCTACCTTATCGGTTTGTGCAGCACGAAAATCCGCCACGTTTTGCGCAATCTCTGGACGCGTCAGCCCTAAAATCTGTGCCGCCATAATCGCTGCATTGGTTGCGCCTGCCGGGCCAATCGCCAAAGTACCCACTGCAATACCCGCAGGCATTTGTACAATCGAAAGCAAAGAATCGACACCGTTTAAGATCGATGATTTGACTGGAACACCCAATACAGGCAAATCGGTTTTTGCTGCACACATACCCGGGAGGTGCGCCGCGCCGCCTGCACCGGCAATAATCACTTGAATCCCGCGATCACGCGCTGTCTCGGCATATTCAAACAAACGATCTGGTGTCCGATGTGCTGATACCACCTCAGCCTCAAATGGTACGCCAAGCTGTTTGAGCATATTGGCAGTATGTTCCAGTGTTGCCCAATCCGATTGAGACCCCATAATAATTCCGACTAAGGGTTGAGCATCTTTCGCTGCGACCGCGTTCATTGGCACTTCCAGAGAGTAATAAGAAAAACGGGATATCCTGACTTGCATCAAGACAAAAAAGATTATGCGCGCCATTATAGCGTCTTTTTTCGACGTCTCCAAAAATCTTCATCGATTCTGCGGTGCTTTTGTACGCTTTTGCTGACAGCATTTCAGGAAATTTTCGACTGTTTTGATGCTGTCAGATCGCCTATTCTAAACTCATCAGGAACAGGACGTTCCAGAACATAAAACAACAATGATACGTTCATGCATCAGGATGTGAGGTACGACAGGCGTTATACCTAGGAACCAAGATACGAGAAAGCCCGACAGGATGTCGGGCTTTTTTGATGATCTCGATTTTTTCTCTACTGACTACGAAATACGAAATACACACAGCCCATCAAACACAGCATGGCCCACAAATAGTCAATCTTAAACGGCTGTTTAAACATAAATAGCATAAACGGCGTAAAGACCAGCAAAGTCACCACTTCTTGGGTAATTTTCATTTGTCCCAGACTCCAGCCATGCTGATCTAGATAACGCGTGGCCGGAATCATAAAACTGTATTCGAGTAGGGCAATGGCCCAGCCAAATAAAATCGCTTGCCAGAGTGGAGCGTGGTGCAAAAACTTTAAGTGTCCGTACCATGCCAAGGTCATGAAACAGTTGGAAATAATCAGCAGCAATAAAGGAAAGGAGAGGGCCATAATGTGCTCAAAAGTGATTGATGCCTGCTTAGCGTACACGGCAATGCTTAAAAGTAAAATCAGTCAATATCACGACTGGCATCACTATACCAATACACGCCATCGGCGTAATGCTTATAGCGCTGTCGTACAGGCAAAAAATTAAGTTCGCGCTGCGCAGTTTGCAGAAATTGCTTGAGGATTATCTGGGAGGATTCATCGACTGAACGCCGATAATCCGAATCGTTCAACATAATCTTCTGTCCGTTTCGCAAATAAAAATGGATGCAAATTTTAGAACTTTTTAAGGCAGGTGCTTGAGTGGCATAGTCATAACTATAAAAACCTACAATATTGGCTTTGGCATAGCACTGTGGCAGCGCCTGACCCAACTGCACATACATGCAACTGGCATCAAACCAGATCTGAACCTGCTTTGAAAACATGCGCACCAACCCTGCAACCGTCCCGAAATACAGTAGAAATAAGAGACTGACAGGCCCTAAATGAAAGCCTGTACCTACCACATAGACATAGATCAGTACAAAAACCAGCAAAACAGGCACACACATCCATAGCACCTGAAATGCTGAATAAGGATACACCCGCTCAAAACTAAAAATTCGGTTGGGTTGCGTCTGTATAATGGATGCTTTACTCACTGCTCAGCTTGCTACAA
Source organism: Acinetobacter sp. V89_7 (assembly GCF_029967895.1). Classification (NCBI taxonomy): domain Bacteria; kingdom Pseudomonadati; phylum Pseudomonadota; class Gammaproteobacteria; order Moraxellales; family Moraxellaceae; genus Acinetobacter; species Acinetobacter sp. V89_7. The sequence goes on along the minus strand of NZ_JASCAJ010000001.1, from coordinate 37,733 downwards.
ATTTACGCGCTAAGCATTACTATGCCGTATTTTTAGCCAGAATGCGACGACCTCAGCCGATAACAAGAAAAACTATCTTTTCAGAAACAGCCTTGATATCGTTGCACTCAAATTTTAACGATTTAGACAACAGCACCGAGCAAATGAAGTGATGTGTCAATGACAGTGGAGTAGGCAAGTAATGCATCTGCATATTTTGGGTATTTGTGGCACATTTATGGGTTCTTTGGCGCTTTTGGCCCGCGATCTGGGTCATAAAGTGACAGGTTCCGATGCCAACGTCTATCCACCCATGTCGACTCAACTCGAACGTGCAGGCATCGAATTGATGCAAGGTTACGACCGAAGCCACTTACAACCACACCCTGATCTGGTCATTGTGGGCAATGCCATGAAACGTGGTATCGATGCGATTGAGTATATGCTGAATCAGGGCCTACCTTATATCTCCGGCCCACAATTTCTGGCCGATCATGTATTGCAAGGCAAACATGTGTTGGGCGTTGCAGGGACACATGGCAAAACCACCACTACAACTATGCTGGCCTGGGTGCTCGATCAGGCGGGTTTAAATCCCGGCTTTTTGATTGGCGGTGTTCCGCTGGGTTTTAGCGAAAGTGCGCGTTTGGGCGGCGGAAAATATTTCTGTGTTGAAGCGGATGAGTACGATTCTGCTTTTTTTGATAAACGCTCCAAGTTTGTTCATTATCACCCTAAAACAGCGATTTTAAATAACCTCGAATTTGACCATGCCGATATCTTTGATGATCTGGCTGCCATTCAAAAACAGTTTCATCATCTGGTACGTACCATTCCAAGTGAAGGCTGTATTATTAGTCCAACCACCGAAACCAATATTGATGAAGTCTTGGCTATGGGCTGCTGGACGCCTGTGGTTCGTACCAGCTTAAATGCCAACGATGCACAAATCAGTGCCGAGCAACTCAGCGCCGACGGTAGTCATTTTAAAGTCCTTGAACACGGCGTGGTTCAAGGTGAAGTTCGCTGGAATATGACCGGTCAGCATAGCGTCGCCAATGCACTTGCAACTATTGCGGCGGCTCAGCATGTCGGAGTGAGTATTGCACAGGCCTGTGAGGCGTTATCTGCTTTTGGCGGTGTGAAGCGTCGTATGGAACTGTTGGGAACCATTCGGGGGATTGAAGTGTATGACGACTTTGCCCATCACCCCACTGCAATTGAAACTACGCTCGATGGTGCACGTCAACGTTTGGGTAACCGCCGTTTATGGGCAGTGATTGAACCGCGCTCGAACACCATGCGCATGGGCAGTCATAAAGAGGGATTGGCAGATGCTGCACGTCTGGCCGATGAAGTCATCTGGTATCAACCAGAAGGTCTGGACTGGGATTTGCAGCCCGTGATTGAGGCTGCGGTTAATTCTGCACAAGTCAGTCACTCGCTGGATGAGATTATTCAGCGAATTCGCTCAGAAGCCGCTGAAGGTGATGCGGTCGTCATCATGTCGAATGGTGGTTTCGGTGGGCTGCATCAAAAATTAATTTCTGCTTTACAAGATTAATTCAGCAGCGCTGCTTGAGTGAAGGGGCTTCATCTGTGCCTTCACTCGAGTCATGTCTTCAATTGCTGCTTAAACAGTCAATTCTTACAAAACTGTGCGGATTTACAATTTCAGATTGTGCTGATTTCTTTATGATGCGTGCTTTCTTCATTTGAGAGTGGAGGGCACATGCCTATTGAAACGCTCAATCTCGAGCTGTTTAGCCTGATCAATGCATCGGCCGAAGCGAAGCCGTGGATCATTCATCTGGCTATTTTTATTGCCAATGATTTACTGTATCTGGTGTTAGGTCTGCTGGTTTTTTTGTGGTGCTTTGGCGATCTTGCCAACAAGGAACGTGCCTTAAGAGCAGTCTTATTGACCTCGATTGCACTCGGTGTTGGTTATTTGATTTCACTGTATTATCCACATTCGCGTCCCTTTGTACTGGGTGTTGGTCATACTCTGATTGAGCACAGCGCTACCGCTTCCTTTCCAAGTAATCACATGCTGATTTTTAGTACCATCGCATTGTCGTACTTGAGTGTTGGGCGACGAGTGGCTGGCGGCATTTTGTTGCTCATGGCGTTTGCAGTGGCTTGGTCACGTATTTATATTGGGGTACATTTCCCGCTGGATATGCTCGGTGCCTTTGGTGTGGCGTTGGCAATTAATGGCCTTGGCGTATATATATGGCCGCTGTGTCAAACGCATATTATGCACATGGCAGTTGCCGTGTATTCATGGTTATTTCATCCGCTACTGCGTCGTGGCTGGTTGAAATAAAGCTGTGACTCGGTGCTTGATCTTTGATCGCGACTGTGGCATGCTTTGCAAACAATTGGATGCTTTTCATCCAAAGCAAAATTTAGTTTGACAAGGGGAGTAGCCTCCTCCAAGCGTTTCGAGCATGACTCAAACGCGTCAGATATCGTCAATACACTTTGAAAAAAGTCGGTATCTGAGCACAGAATACTTATTCTGTGTAGGCAAGACCTTGATCATGTTGTTTCAGATTATTATGTTATCTGGCAGCTGGTCGAGGTTTTTTTATGACTGCTTGCCGGATAGGGAGAAAAAAATGGACTCTATCGGCAATCCATGGCTGTATCTGGTCTTCTTTGGCATCGTGTTTGTGATGTTATTGATTGACTTTTTAGGCTTCAAACAAAAAAAAGCAGACGAAGTACCGCTCAAGCAAGCACTGACTTGGAGTATTGCATGGGTCACGGTTGCACTCTTGTTTGCAGGCGGACTCTGGCTCTATCTACAACAAACGGCAACACTGGCGATCGCCAATCAGAAGACCATGGAATATCTGGCAGGTTATCTGCTTGAAAAATCCTTAGCAATTGATAATGTCTTTGTCTGGCTAATGATTTTTGCGGCCTTTGCTGTGCCAGCAGGACTGCAGCGTAAAATTCTGCTTTACGGTGTACTGGGCGCCATTATCTTACGCAGTATCTTTATTTTTATTGGTGCTTGGTTCGTTCAAGAGTTTTCTTGGGTGCTGTACATCTTTGGTGCTTTCCTGGTGTATACCGGCTTTAAGTTCCTTAAAGGTCAGGGCGAAGAAGAACAAAACATCGAAGATATGAAGGTGCTGAAATGGTTACGTAAGCATATGCGAATTACCCAGAACTTCCATGGCGATCGTTTCTTTATCCGTGAGCAAGGTGTGCTCTGGGCAACACCGTTATTTATTGTGCTGATTCTGGTTGAATTTTCAGATGTTATTTTTGCAGTCGATTCAATTCCTGCAATCTTCGCCGTGACCACCGATCCGTTTATTGTTTTAACCGCAAACTTGATGGCGATTTTAGGCTTGCGTGCCATGTTCTTCTTGCTGGCAGGTGCGGCATCTAAAATGCACTATTTACCGTATGGTCTGGGCATCATCTTGCTGTTCATCGGTTTCAAAATGCTCATGCTGGATGTGTTCCACATGCCAATCTGGATCTCGCTCAGTTTTATTGTGATTGTATTGGGAATCACGGCGTGGCTTTCGATGCGTCACAACAAGAAACAAGAGTTGTCTGACTCTTAAGCTCAAGCACCACATAAAAATGCCTTTGACTTGTTCAAAGGCATTTTTTTATAGCATTAACGCTTTTATGAGCGGCTTAAAGATGCCACATAGCGCACATACACCCATGAAAGCCCCATCATGGCCAGATTCATAATCACTGGATTAAAGGCCTGAACCAAAGTGGAGGGCAGTAACAACATTACGAGCAGCAACAGAAACAGTAAACCCAGCAAATTAAAGTAATGCAGGACCTTGCTGGCATAGAGCAAAAACAACAAGCCAAAGATTACCTCAGCCACACCTGAAGCATAGACAGCACGTAGTGCCCATACCTCAGAAACACCTAAAACCTGCCAGATTTTGAGCTCGTCGGGATGCTGCCATATCAATTTCGGTACCATCCCCTGATAGCACCAAAAAAAGGCAAGTAGGCGATTAATGGTTTTACAAATGGGATCATTGTGCACGTGGATTCATCTCTGAGCGTCCTTAAAGGAATAAATACGCTCACATATTCTACATCCACAGTCCGCAAACCTGTAAAGGATCAATCATTTATCTGTGCACATTACCAAGTGCCTTTCTTGGCAAGAAATTTGCAGCTATAAAAAATAAAAAACCTTGCATTTTTTAGGGCTTGCTCAGGCCCTTTCTTTTTATCTGTATTTTTAAATAATCATGTTGCGCATCAACATATAGTGCCGCCAAGGTAGATGAAATACGTTACAATCAACCGAAAAAATTACACGTTGTAGGGTTCAGTATGTCATTTTCTGCTCCGCAAGCCATCATTCGTGGTCGCTTTTTGGATATCCAGTCTCTCGTTAATCAAGCCGATCAAATTGCAGAGCACGTACGCTATCTTGAAGATGGCGTGATGCTGATCGAGCAAGGTAAGATTGTGGCCTTTGATCACTGGGCAAATTTAAAAGACCACTTGCCTGCCCATGTAGAGATCACCCATTACCACGAGCAATTGATTATTCCGGGCATGATTGATACTCACATTCATTACCCGCAAACCGAAATGGTCGGTGCCTATGGCGAACAGCTCCTGAGCTGGCTCAATACCTACACCTTTCCAACCGAACTACAATTTAAAGATGCGGCCTATGCCAAAGAAATTGCCGAATTTTTCCTCGACGAATTACTTAAAAACGGCACCACAACGGCCTTGGTGTTTTGTACCGTACATCCTGAATCGGTAGACGCGTTATTTGAAGCGGCACAAGCGCGCCAGATGCGGGTGGTGGCTGGTAAGGTATTGATGGATCGTCATGCCCCAGACGGGCTCTGCGATACCGCAGAGCGTGCCTACAATGAATCTAAGGCGCTGATTGAAAAATGGCACGGGAAGGGGCGTGCGCTCTATGCGATTACGCCGCGTTTTGCTCCGACGTCTACGCCAGAACAACTGGTACGGGCAGGACAGCTTAAACAAGAATTTCCTGATGTCTATGTGCATACGCACTTGAGCGAAAATAAAGACGAAATTGCGTGGGTGAAAGATTTATTTCCCGAGCAGACGGGCTATTTAGATGTCTATCAGCACTACGGCCTCACCGGAAAACGTTCGGTATTTGCACATTGTGTTCATCTTGAAGAGCACGAATGGGACTGCATGCACCAGACCGACTCAGCAATTGCGTTTTGTCCGACGTCGAATCTGTTTTTAGGTAGTGGGCTGTTTCCCCTGAAAAAAACATGGGATAAACAGGTTAAAGTCGGTTTAGGCACAGACATCGGTGCAGGTACATCGTTCAGTCTGTTACAAACCGTCAACGAAGCCTACAAAGTCCAACAGCTTCAGGGCGATAAACTTTCTGCCTATGAATCGTTTTATCATGCCACACTTGGTGGTGCCAAAGCGCTTGATCTAGACGATAAACTGGGCAATTTTGCACTGGGCAAAGAAGCCGATTTTGTGGTGCTCGATTTGAAAGCTACCGCTTTGCAGGCGCTGCGTCAGTCGAGAGCCAAATCGCTTGAAGATGCCTTGTTTGCACTCTTTACCATGGGAGACGATCGTAATGTCGAATCGACCTACGTTTACGGACAAAAAGTCTATCAAAAAGCGGCGTCGAAGTAATCTCGTCCGTTGGACTGTGCTGTTACTGGGCTGTGCATGTTTACTCAGATCGGACCAGTCAGTTCAGCCTGACGCATGATGTATACACAACAAATGATGCATCGCAGGCTTTTTTGCTTTAAACTTTAGTCATCGATTTATGATTTTGAGGTGTTGCTGGTCAACACCTTTTTTATTTGAAAACTTTCTGATGTTTTAGGTTTCTGCACATGACCGTCGAAATGAGCGTAATGATCTCTGCCGAAGAGATTCAAGCCAAAGTAAAGCAGCTCGGTGAACAAATTAATGCTCACTATGCCAACAGCAACAAAGATCTGGTCCTGATTGGCCTGTTGCGTGGTTCATTTATTTTTATGGCCGACTTATGTCGTGCGATTGCAAAACCACATGAACTCGATTTCATGACGGTTTCAAGCTATGGTGCCAGCACGGTATCGAGCCGAGATGTCAGAATCTTAAAAGATTTAGACGGCGAAATTCGTGGTAAAGATGTTCTGGTGGTTGAGGATATTATTGACTCTGGCAATACCTTGAGCAAGGTTTTGGAAATCTTGCAAACGCGTGAACCGAATTCTATTGAGCTGTGTACGCTGGTGAGCAAACCTTCACGCCGTGAAATCGAGCTTGAAGTCAAATTCTTAGGCTTTGAAGTTGAAGATCGTTTTATTGTGGGCTACGGACTCGATTACGATCAAAAATACCGTCATTTGCCGTTTATTGGCGAAATCGGTCTTTAAGAAAAATGGTGCAATCGCACCATTTTTTTGTTTACACTCTGCACAAAACACCTACAGGATGTATCTGAGTTTCTCTGTCACTTTGATCGGTTTCGTTTCATCATAATCAAACAACATCATGTAAAACCAAAAAAATGAGAAACAAGGAGAACATCCATGTGGTCATTAATTGTGGCAATTGTCGTGGGTTTCATCGCAGGCCTGATTGCACGCGCGATTCATCCCGGTGACGATAAAGCCGGATTCATCGTGACAACATTACTCGGTATTGCTGGCTCTTTACTGGCAACTTATGGCGGCCGACTACTCGGGCTATACAGCAATAACTCCAGTGCAGGCTTTATTGCCTCTGTGATTGGGGCAATCGTGATCTTGTTTATTTACAACCTGATTACCAAACGAAGTAACGCCTAAACGGTTAGATTCAAGATGAGGCAACATCTTGCCTCACTTGATCTCGCTGAGCACCTGTTCAATCTGCGCTGCACTTTGTGCGCCAGTCACTTTTAGTCCGTTGGCAAAAAACAAGGTCGGCGTGCCCTGAATCTTCAAGCGTTCGCCCAGCGCCAGATTACGTTCTACAGGCGTAGTACAGTTTGCGTTGGCCTGTGGTGCGACATTGTTCGAAATTAAATTCTTCCATGCATAGCTGCGATTTGCTGAGCACCAAACCTGTTTTGATGGTGTAACAGATTGCGTTTTGAGCGGATAAAGAAAAGTATAAATGGTCACATTGTTGAGCTGACTCAAATTTTGCTCAAGCTGTTTGCAATAAGGGCAATTTGGATCTGAAAATACCGCGATCTGGCGTTTACCATTACCTTTTACGGTTTTAATCGCATCCTGCAAGGGCAGATCACTCCAGCGAATGCGATTATTTTGCATCACCAGATCCTTGGTCAGATTGCGCTGGTCTTTCAGGCGAATCATTGAACCCACAAATATATGTTCTGCGTCTTCGCCGATATACACCACCTGATTGTCCAAGGTTCCGCTATAAAGGCCATTCATCGCCGTTTTTTCTAGATTTTCAATTTTGAGCTTGGGGTATTGAGTTTGCAGATGCTGTTGTACGTTTTGCAGATTGGCATGTGCCACACCCGTCATCGCTGCCAACAATGCCATCATTACACGAACTTTCATCGCCACGCCCTTCATTGCTTAAAAAAGTGCAGTGTAGTCGAATCGCTAAAAAAGTATGTTGTAATTTATAGTGAAGCAGATGTGGTTCCACGTGGAACACGTGAATCATCATCGAAATGAGATTTAAGCCTCGTTATATTGGAAAAAGCAGCCCCGAAAGACTGCTTTCGTCGTTAAATGCGTCCTGCCTCCAAAAAAGGAATTCGAGCTACATCAAACTGCGCCCGAGGATCTTGCTCGAAGGTTAAAAAGCCATGCATGCCAACCAACACATCGCCTTTATAATAGGCGTTGAGCCGCTGTCTTGGGTCTTTATGCGATAAAGTAAAGGTAATCGCGTCGATTCCCCGTTGTTTAGATAACTTGAAGGCATCACGCAACATGGCGTCGTGTAGCGCGAGTTGTTCAGGTTCACACAGCAGTGAATGCAAAATATGATACTTAAACGATTGTCCTTTTTTTGGCAGTTGAATACGGCCATTGAGTTTGGCCCACACATTGTAAAGCGGACGAAAGGTCTGAATTTTTTTACTATAATCGAGCACCTTACTTTGTTTAAATCCACTTTGGTTCCATAAACCAAACATTCCTACCAAACGATCCTGCTCAAAGTAAAGCTGAAAATCATCTAAAGTTAAACCCTGAAAATACGGATCGTTGTGCAATAGCTGCGCAAAGTCATAGGCTGGAATAAAGTTATAGTGCGCTGCCATCTGCTGGATAAATGCATTCATTTGCTCGATATGGGCCGCTGTAGCGACGCAACGCTTGAGCTTTGACAAATCGATCGATTGCTTGGCATGCAGCAGCGTTTTAGGAAACTGTGCGTGTTTAAAGCCCGTCAGGGTTAGGGTTTCAATGAGTCCTTCATCAAAATACTGAAAGCCCAGCCGACCACTTTGTATGGCACGGCGCGCGGCAATGTTGTCATCAAAAATAATCATCTGACAAAAATCGGGATTTTTTAAACTGGTTTTAAAATGCGGTGTCATCTGCTTCAACACGGCTTTACCACGCACTTGCGGTGAAAGACGCAAATCGCCCCCGTAGCGAAACGGCATTACGGTGCCATTAACATAACAGGGCCGCAGACCAATGTTGTAACACCCGACTAAGCAACCAGTACTGTGATCCTGCGCTACGGTACTGTCAATTTGGGTATAAATCACTTGACTGGCTTTAAAATAACTTGGTTCGCGCTGAAAACTGAGTGTCAGCCCTCGCGTGGTCATCGGCAGACTGACCAGTTTTCGTAGTTCTTGATCATCACTTGTCGCCACATGACGGACTTCAATTCCTTGCGGCTTTTTGGTTACGATTTGCTCGGCACTGTTCATGAATTTTAGTCCTTATGGCATCGGGGGAGCATCATTCGATGCGACTGTAAACACGCTGGAGAGGCGTCCCATCTGATCCAATAATTGATACGTTAAAACAAGCTCATCTTGCTGATTGAGGATTTTTTGCGTTTTGACATCGAGTAGGCTTTGTTCGGCATTGAGTACATCGCTACTGGTTTTGGTGCCAAATTCCAGCTCCCGTTTGGTGAACTGTAACGCAATCGTGGCCGACTGAATGGCCTGATCGAGTGCACGCTTGTTTTGTCGTACGGCCTGTAATTGTAAATATGTGGTTTGTGCCTGCTGCTGAAGCGACTGTTGCAGCGCATTCATTTTTTGGCTGGCCAGCGCGACATCCACGGTAGCTTTTTGTCGATTGGCCTTGTTTAAGCCACTGTCATAAAGCGGAACATTAAACTGCAATCCCACCAGATAGCCCTTACTTTCACCATCTTTTTCTTCATATTGCATTCCCGCTCGCCCCGTCAGGCCAATCGACGGTTTAAGTTCCAATTTGCTTAAACGATATTGTTTTTGCGCAGATTGCGCATCTAAGCGGGCTTGTTGCAATGCTGGGTGCTGTTCTATCGAATAGACAATATCGTCAATTGAGCCAGGAATTGGCGGTAATTCAATGGGTGTTTCTAAGTGATCTGCAGCTTGACCTGTCAGTTGATAAAACCGGGTTTGACTGATCTTGAGCTGCGCCTCGCTACGCATGGTATCGGCCTGTGCCTGTGCCAACTGCGCCTCGATCTTGGCCAGATCGGCACGGGTGATCACCCCCGCATTCAAGCGCTTTTGTGCATCGCTGAACGAACGTTGCAGCGTACTTTGCACATTTAGCTTGAGGGTACGGATCGCCTCTTGCTTGAGTACCTCGCTGTAGGCCTGCACAGTTTGTAAAACCGTAGTCGATTGCTGTGCACTCAAGGCCTGTGACTGCGCAGCTATTTGCGTTTTGGCCAGCTCGATTCCGAGGCGTTCACGTCCCGCCGTGTAGAGGGGATAATCAAATTTCAGCATCAGGCTACGGGTGCGCCGAAAACTTTCATCAATTGAAAATAACGGGCTGTAATTGGGTGGATTATCGACTTGTCCTACGCCTAAACGTCCTTCTACACTGACATTAAGCCCATAACGACGCTCGGCCTGTTGTAATTCGGCTTCGGCACGTCCCACTCTTAAATCACTAATTTTCAATTGTGGCTCATAGCTCAGCGCACTTTGCACGGCATCTTGCAGGGTCATACACCAGACATTCGGCGCAATCAATACTCCCAGCAAACCCAACCAATGTAATTGTTTCATGACAGATTCCACAACATCCCGCTAGACAGGCTCGGCACATAACATGTGTTCAAGGCTCGATAAAGTGACTTTTTTTAACGGTTCGGGCTTGATGTTGCCCTCGATCATTCCTTCTCGCATGACCACGTGCTTATAACCTTCCCAGCCATTGTCGACATAACAGACGCGTGGCTGATCGAGCTGCCCCAAGTCACGTGCCAACTCATAGTGAAAGTGCTGACGAAGCGCCTGATCGATTTGCTGGACACACACCTGCTGGCTCGTCTCACCCTCTACCAAAACACAATAAAACGGTTTGGCCTGTTGCTGGGTATCTACCGCAAACAGAGAAACGGCCTGTATCTGTTGCTGTTTAAGCTGCGTAATCAAGCTGTGAGCGACATCTGGAGAGAGCTTTTCCCCCACCAGATCGACACCAAAACGGCGTCCCTGAAACTCAAAACAAGGCACTTGACCAAAAAAACCGGTCACACGCAGGCTGTCGTCGAGACAGTAACGTAATAAACCATTACCCGACGTGAGGACTGGACTGACATGATCATTTAATTGCAGTTCCCATGAAGCAACGATTTCGCCCTGACGCGGCCCACTTAAGTATTCAAACTCATAAAAATGACTGTGATAGGCCAAAGGATAGCAATCGTCGTAGGGAATCGTCACCACGCCTTCAGTGGCCCACAATCCTTTCCCTTCAAACTGCGCAAACGGCAGTGCTGCATGTAAGCTGGCTGCCCATTGTTTTGAGCCTGCGGTATCCCAACTCGACACCAGACTCAGTTTTGGCCACAACTGCTGATAATCCAGTGGTGACTGTTGCATCAGGCGAGCCAGCAACAGCGCTCGCTGCGGCTGGTGTGGTGCTTTGACTTGACGCAATGAAGCTGCACGCTGCTGCCACGTTCCGCTTTGTAAGACCTGACCAATCTCTTCGGCTTGTTCGTTTAATTTTTCAAGTAATTGCAACGCAAAGGTGGGACTCCACACCGACATCATGGCCAGATCTGCATCTGCCACCAAATAGCATAAAGTTGCAAATAACGCATCATCGGCTTGGGCAGCAAAGGAGACATCACTCGGTACGGCTTGGGTAAATTTCGATAAAATGCGTTTTCCCAAACCAAGCAATGCACTGTCATCATTGAGATTTTCATCTTTGAGTACTTCACGCTGGCTTTCGGGTAACCATGATACCGACCAGTAATGCGTGCCGCGATCGAGTTGATTGCATTTGCGGTACATGCTCGACAGCCACGGTGCAATTGCGGCATCGAGTTCATCTAAAAATGCCTGTGTGTAAGGGATAAACTTAATCTGCTCACTCGATCCGCTGGTCGGCTGATAACGCACCAACTTGCTACTCGACAACGTAGTTTTACTGCTTCGACAGGCCGTGATCTGGTCACGCCACTGCGCATAGCGCGTGACCGGAAAACGTGTTTTAAAGCTTTCATAGTCGGTCACACCCGCCTGCTGGGCGAGTGTAGACATCTGCAAAATCTTTTCAAGTTTTTCACGCTGCACCTGTTCAAGCGCATTTTTTTGCTTTTGAAAACGCTGATCGGTCTGACGACAGAACAGCTTGAGCACTTGATGCGAGAGCGGCGTGATTGCCATGGACTTCATCATGAAGATGCCCCTTCTGGGGTATTGTAGGATGGGCGTGATTTGCTGCTTTGTTTGCCCTTGCTGGCCGGTTTGGTCAGCATACGTAGTGGAAAGCGAAGTACATCCTGCCATGCCAGACGGCCAATACATGGTAATTCTGTACCCTGAACCCAAGTCGGATTTTCACGCTCGAAAAACGAGATTTTAGGATTATCCTGACGCATCTGCTGCGTAATTGGCGCAACATCGGCTTTAAGGGGCTGATAGTCACTACCAAAGTTGAGTAAACCACTGTCGTGATCAAAATACTCATTAAAATAGGTTTTGCAGTAATGCTCAACAATCGGTTTCAGGTGCGCGTGCTTACCCTCATGGTGCGGGTAGTAAACAAAATAGTTATTGGCCAAAAGTAGATAAGTTTTGTAGCCCTTCGAAATCAGGAGCCAATACAGCTCATCAAACGGAAAGCGAAAGCGCAGTTTGATCAGCAGCTTCATCATGGTGGTTTGCAGGGTGCGGCAGCCCCAGAATTCTTTTTGAATCACGGTATCGCCGCTAAACAAGAAGGTATAGTTTTTATTGTTGAGGGTAAATTGATGGAGCGCTACTGTTGAAAAACCCACAACTTCATTGCGCTTCGGGTGCAAAATCAGTATAGCGCCGTGTTTCTTTTTAAAATCCTCCAAAAAGATCGACTTACGCGTATTGGCATAATACTCTGAATAAATTTCATACATCTGGTCTAGATATTCTGAAGAGATATCTTCACGCTTCATATAACGCCCGCGTGGTTTTACTTTAGATTTTGTGCTCACCACCTCGGTGGCTTGTGTTAATTCGATAGATGACATCAAACTGACCCCTATTATTTTTGATAATGAATAAACATTTCTTGTTTAACTTGTTTAAACTGGCATCCAGCATTGAGAGCGAGTGGCCGGATTGCCTTATTTTTTACTGCAACAATATTTTTCCCCATAGGTCACTAACCTGAACATTTAGAGTGAGACTTTTTTCCCCCGATCCATAAAAAAGGTAAGAAAAGCCATCACCAGCATGATCATGGCCAGTAGTTTCAATAAATCGTTAAAGCTTGATGCAAGGGCCTGATAATGGACTTGCTGATAAATGACTTGCGTGGCCAACTGCTCGGAAAGATCGCCCAATTCAGCATACTGCGCCTTCAATTGCGCCATCTTTTCGACAAAAATCCAGTTGTCTGGAGTGAGGCCACTATTGAGTTCATTGCTATGCCATGCCGTCAGCCAGTCAATACGTGAATTGATCAGCGCCAGCCCTACGGCTCCGCCAATGTTTCGCATCAGGTTATAAATTCCACTGGCATCGGCAATCTTGTGTTCGGGCAGGGTACTCATGGCCAACTGTGAAATCACAATCAGGCAAATCATCAGGCCAATTCCCCGATACACTTGCGGCCAAAACATAAAATCGTAATCGCTTTGAATGGTTAAATGCGCATTCAGCCAGACACCAAATGCCGCCATCAACATGCCCACAAAAACTGTTTTACGCGCATCAAAGTTTGGAATTAACCATGCCAGTACTGGCGCGAAGAAGAACATTACAATGCCGGTGACCATCATGATGTGGCCAATCTGGCTGCTATTCATCTCGCGTACTTGCCCTAGAAAGACTGGAATCATGTAGCCCAAACCATACAAGGCCATGCCAATCACAAAGGTAATCATGCAGCTTAAGGTGAAGTTTTTATTTTTAAATACACTCAGATCCAGCAAAGGTTTGGGGGTTACAAAACTGCGATAAAAGAAAATCATCGCGCCCAACAGACTCACCAAAAACGCGACCCGTACACCGACATCGGCAAACCAGTCATAGCGACCACCTTCATCGAGGAAATACTCCAGTCCTCCCAAAAACATAGCCATGCCGACCAAGCTAAACCAGTCCAGTTCTCGAACCAATTTATAATTGGCACGGTCAATCGCGGGATTGGCATACACCACCACCGAAATAATAATCCCCGGAATAATATTGATCAGGAACATCCAGTGCCACGAAAAATTGGTGGTTAGCCAGCCACCAATCGTGGGCCCAATCGCGGGCCCCAAGGTACTGATCATTCCAAACAGCACCAATGGCACTGCACGTTTGGCTTCGGGAAACAGTAAAAATAGCGCGGTCATAGATGTCGGGATCATCCCGCCGCCCATAAAGCCTTGTAGGGCGCGAAACACCAATAAGCTTTCCAGATTCCATGCCAGTGCACATAATAATGAACTGAAGGTAAATCCGACCGCGCACAAGGTGTAGTAAACACGGGTAGAAAGAATCCGCGACAAAACACTCGACATCGGAATCGCGATAATTTCAGCAATCAGATAGACCGTTTGCACCCAAGTGACTTCATAGCGACTGGCGCTCATGCCTGCCTGAATTTCGTTGAGTGAACTGGCCACAATCTGAATGTCTAAAATGGCCATAAAATTGCCAAAAATCATGGCAACAAAAATCACCCACGCCACGCGAGGTTCAAAATTCCACTGGTTAGTCTGAGCTGAAACGGTCATGTGGTTCGATCCTCATGCATCATGGTTTGAGCCTCGTTAACTTCTCAAATCCACTTTGGCCACCACCGACATCCCCGGTTTGATCAGATCAATCTGCGGATGTGGAAGAATCGAAATACGCACTGGAATGCGTTGCACCACCTTGTTAAAGTTACCCGTGGCATTATCTGGCGGCATCATAGAAAAGGTTGCACCAGAAGCAGGAGAGAAACTTTGTACCTGACCGTTAAAGGTCAGACTCGGATAGGCATCGAGTATCAAGCTCACGCGTTGTCCTGCGCGCATTTTTTCAATCTGGGTTTCTTTAAAATTGGCCTCTACATACAGGCTATTTTTGGGAATAATCGCCATCAGGCGAGTTTGTGGATTAACTCTGGAACCAATCTGAACAGCGAGACTGCCGACTTTTCCAGATACTGGCGCGACAATTTCAGAAGCATTTAAATCGATATCGTAAAGTTTGACGGTGGCTTTGGCGTTGTCTAGATCGGCATACAATTGTGTGCGTCCCGCCTGAACACTGGAAAACTGAGCCTGTGCAGCTTGAATCGCTGCCTGTGCCTTATTTAACTGTGCCTGTGCAGTCAAATATTCAGCCTGAGTGGCTTCAAAACGCTGACGTGTAATCACGCCCTCTTTCAGTAATTGCTGATAACGACGAAAATCTGCGCTCAAGCGGCTTACATCTGCCGCTGCCGCATCACGTGCACTTTGGGCTTCTTGAATGCTGGCCTGTGCGGATTTCTCATTTTCAGTTTGTACCGAAAGACCAGCTTGTTTCAGATTCACCATCGCTTTGGCTTGATCTGCACGGGCTTGTAAATCGCGATTATCCAGTGCAACCAGTGGCTTACCCTTTTCAATCGTTTGATTTTCATGGACATAAAGTGCCAGCACTTCACCAGAAACCTTGGGCATAATCCAAGTTAAATCTGATTTAACATAGGCATTTTCGGTCGACTCATAGAAACGATACACAAACCAGTAATACAACACCCCCAGCAGAATACCTAAAAACAAAAGGGTGAAAATCCCCCAAGCGATTTTTTTCCGACGAGCATAATCAGGTTCTGGCTGATTATGCGGAACAGGAAGCTCATCCATTGTGTCTGACCTTATAACACTTTAATTTAAATGATTATTTTTTACACAGCAACATGCATCAATGCATCATGGGTGAGGAGCTTGAATAGAATGAAAAAACAGGTCGCACGATTCCCCTACAGGCGGCTGCCCTAATCGTATGCTTTCCCGCTAACTACACATTATTATTAAGTGATTTTTCATCTAAATTTTATTATCTATTTGACACTTTAACCCAAATGAAGTGCGTAAATTGTCAAATTAATAATCATTAAACCCCTGGGTCACAAACAATAGTGTGTATTGTGAATCGTGTCAATTACATGAAAAATTAACTGATTTACCGAATTTTTCAGTATTTTGGTGCAATTTGCTCAAGTTAAGCGAAAATATTAAAAAGAAGAATTAAAAAAATGATTGAAAATCAATGATAAAAAAATTAAAAAAGCATTTCCCTAAAAAAAGGGAAATGCTTTGAATTATACATGAGAATGACTATTATTTGCCAATACAAAATGAGCCAAAAATTTTGCCTAACAAGTCATCGGCACTAAATTCACCGGTAATTTCCGATAAAGCGTTTTGAGCCAGACGCAACGATTCGGCCACCAACTCACCTGCGTGATACACCACCAGTTGCTCACGTGCCTCATGCAAATGTAGCTGAGTGCGCTTCATTGCATCGATATGACGGGTACGGGCAATAAAGGTATCTTCTTCAGGTTGAAAGCCCGCATGCGCTGTAATCGCTTCTATGAGCGCCTGAACACCAGTTTCTTGTTTGGCCGAAACCCATACATGTCGAAAGCCTTCAAACTGCTCGGCATGCGAAGGGGTATCGATCAAATCACATTTGTTACCAATAAGCACCAGCCGACGCGGATCTAAATGCTCAGCAAAATATTCCCGCGCCAAATCCAGTGGATGCTCACCTTGACTCAAGTCATACACCAATAACAGCAGATCGGCTTGCTCGATTTCCTTGATGGCGCGGCGAATCCCTTCTTTTTCGACCACATCACCTGTCTCACGCAGTCCCGCCGTATCGGTGAGGGTGATGGGCAATCCATTCAGACTGATTTTTTCATGCAGCACATCACGTGTGGTACCCGCAATATCCGTCACAATGGCACGTTCATTTCCGGCCAGAGCATTGAGCAGACTCGATTTACCGGCATTGGGTTTGCCTGCAATCACCACTTGTAAACCTTCACGTAGTAATTGTCCCTGACGTGCAGAACGCTGAACCTGAGACACCGAATCACAGACATCTTCGAGTAATCCCAAAATCTTACCATCGGCCAGAAAATCAATTTCCTCTTCAGGAAAATCAATCGCAGCTTCTACATGCAGGCGTAAATGGATCAACTTTTCCAGTACTGCATTGATCTTAACTGAAAATGCGCCTTGTAATGAGCGTACTGCTGAACGTGCAGCGGCCTGTGAAGTGGCATCAATCAAATCGGCAATCGATTCGGCCTGCACCAGATCCAGTTTGCCATTTTCAAAGGCGCGCATGGAAAACTCACCCGCTTTGGCAGCTTGTGCTCCAAGTTCGAGTAGCCGGCCCAAGATGGCATTTAAAATCACCGGCCCGCCGTGTCCCTGAATCTCCACGACATCTTCGCCAGTAAAAGAGTGAGGATTTGGAAAGCACAGTAGCAATCCCTCATCCATCACCTGTGCCTGTGCATCGTAAAACTGTCGAAAGCCAGCCATTCGAGCTTTGGGCAAGGCCTTAGCGGTCAACTGCTCGGCAATTGCGTAGGCTTTAGGGCCTGACAAGCGGATCATACCCACACCGCCACGCCCGGGTGCAGTGGCAATTGCGGCGATTGTGCTTTGATAGTGCATACAAAAACCTAAAAACAAAAAGAAGGCGGTTCAATAAAAAATCCGCTTAAGCGTAACATCTTAAGCGGATTTATTCAGCTGTTGCGTCTCGCTCAATTACGAGGTCGTTTCAACTTTATTTTCACGTGATTTAGCAACGCTTTTGTTGATAAACCATTGCTGTGTGATGGTAATACTGTTGTTGACAATCCAGTACAACACCAAGCCAGCAGGGAAGAACAACATGAATACCGTGAAAATGATCGGCATAATGCGGAACACTTTAGCCTGCATTGGATCTGCCGGTTGCGGGTTCAGCATTTGCTGAATGAACATGGTCGCGCCCATCAAAAGCGGCAAGATAAACCATGGGTCCATTGCAGACAAATCTTGAATCCAGAGCATCCATGGTGCATGACGAAGCTCGACACTTTCCATGAGCACCCAGTACAAGGCCAAGAAGATTGGCATTTGTAACAACAGCGGTAAGCATCCAGACAACGGGTTGACTTGCTCACGCTTGTAAAGCGCCATCATTTCTTGGGAGAAACGCATGCGGTCTTCGCCAAACTCTTCTTTCATACGCTGCATTTCAGGTGCAATCACACGCATTTTGGCCATCGAGCGATAGCTCTTTGACGACAGCGGCCACAAGATGAGTTTCACTAAAACGGTCAATAAAATGATTGACCAGCCCCAGTTGCCGACGATGTTATGGAAGAATTGCAAACCAATAAACAGTAGTTTTGCGATTGGCCATAACCAACCATAATCGACAGTCTGATTGAGTCCGACAGCCAGATCTTTGAGTTCAGATTGGATTTTTGGACCCGAATAGAACGTCGCATCCACGGTCATGGTTTTGCCCGCAGGCACATTAATGGTTGGAGAAGTAAAACCAATAATGTTCATGTTATCGGCAGATTTGCGCGACTCAAGCTTGGCGGTATACGCCTGCTCACCAAAATGACCTGGAATCCATGCACTTACAAAATAGTGCTGAACCATCGCCACCCAACCACCTTTGGCTTCTACGTTTAACTTCTCGTCTGAGAAGTTGGCAAACTTCAGCTTGTTGTAGTGCTCGTCAGGAGAACCCCATGCACCGCCTAAGAAAGTGCCAAGTGTGAAGATACCTTGATCAGACTTGCCTGGATCTTCAGAGTTGTCTCGTTTGATTTGACCAAACATTTGACCCTGCCAGTTTTGCTGACTGCGGTTGACCACCTGATAGCTCACTACAACTGGATAATCGCCTTGCTTGAAAGTAAAACGCTTGATGATTTCCACACCATCTGCTGTTTTGTAGACCATTGGAACAGTAAGCGTTTTAACCAGCTTGCCGTCTTTGTCTTTCACTTCTTTAGCATCGGCTAAGGTGTATGCAGATTTTTCTACATCATAGACCGGACGACCTGCACGGCTGCTGTCAGGACCATTTAAGCCAATCAAACCCGACTGTGCGACATAGGTACGTTTGGCATCACTTTCAAGCATTACAAACGGTTGATCACTGTTTTTGCTTTGATCATGATTAAGTAATTCAATACGCACAATATCACCACCTTTTGGATTGATCCAAAGGTGATAAAGGTCAGTCTGTATTGAAATAAGCTGTTGACTTACAGATGCTGGAGCAGCTGTCGGTGTTTGCTGGGCAGCAATATTTGCTTGCGGTACGTCAGAAGACGTAGCAGCTGCTTGGCTATTTGGCAAATCAGCAGACACATCATGCGACACTGCAGCAGCCGTTTGTGGCTGTACGGGTGTATTTGCATGACCATAATCTTTTTGCCAAGCCAAAATGAGCAAATATGCCGTGACAAACATGGCCCCGAGAATTGCAAACCTGGCCCATTGTTGCATATCTATTACCCCAAGTGGTTAGAGTGATTTAGGTTCATTAAACGATCACGAAAGGGTACAGCAACGTGATGCGTTTGAGAATCTATTTGCTGAAACGAAATAAAATGAATTGCTTTTGACGGCACGGGGTCATAACCCGATCCACCCCACGGATGACAGCGGCAGATCCGGCGAATAGCCAGTCCAGTGCCTTTGACTGCACCATGCGTATGAATTGCTTCGAGGGAATACTGAGAACAGGTCGGAATATACCGGCAACGAGGACCAAGCATCGGACTAATTGCGATTTGATAAAAACGAATCAACCAATGAAGGATACGAACCATTGGCGCATCTCTAATGCAAAGAAGGAGAAACAGCTACTTTTTGATATTTTTTAGCCTGACGAAAAAGTTTTTGCCAAGCAAACTCAAGCTGCTGATGCAAATCAGCATTAGATACCGCTTCAATACCTATCTTAGGCATGACCACAATATCAAGTAAACCGACGTGTTGCTGATGCAAGCGAAAGCTTTCACGAGCAAGTCGTTTTATTCTATTTCGTTCGTGCGCACGGCGCACTTTTTTCTTGGCGACAATCACCCCCAAGCGACTTTTTGCGTGCTCGGACGGTTTCGCAAGAAACAAGAAGTGGGGCTGATGCACTTTAAAAAGCGCACCATTAAACACACCTTGGTAATCTGCAGCACAGCGTAATCTTACCTCTGTGCTGAAGCTATAAAGTGTCATCACCCGATCGTATCAGCTAACTGTGATTAAACAGTTAAGCTGTGACGACCTTTTGCACGACGGCGAGCCAATACTTGACGACCAGCTTTTGTAGCCATGCGAGCACGGAAACCATGAACGCGTTTACGTTTTAATTCCGAAGGTTGGAAAGTACGTTTCATGTCGAAACTCCCATATTGATCTTTCTGTAAAGGTTCGCGATTGTATTGTGCAATCTTTACACTGTCAATGAAAAACAGGAATCTTTACATTTAAATGTCTGTCGAGAGCTCAGATCATATCTGGCAAAACTAGTACTTGAAAGATCACACAAAAGTTATACACAAACTAATACTTTAGATTTAGGGCATTTTTTTGTATATTTGGTACTTATTCTCAACCTTATCAACAGCTTTAACTTGATCGATAGCGTCATCCTCTTGATTTGAATTTAAATTCATATCTCGCTAAATTATCCACAAGACATGAACGCTTATTAAATAAATTCAAATTTTAAAATTTAAATTTATTCTTATTAGGGATAACTTTTTCTGTGGAATAGCCTATTTTAAATTTAAAAACCAATAAGATGGGTTGTGGATAAGCTTGTTTTAATCACATTCACAGATTGTGGATAACTTATCCCTAAAAACTATCCACAGGATGTGGAAAACCTTATCCACAAGTCAATTGAATTTAAATTTATAGCGTAAGCGTTTTCTTTTTAGACAAAATCAAGATAATCCTTCATGACAGATGTGGATAACTTGGTTAGAATGGCCACCCCTTTTCAAGAAGGGTGGGTGGATATTGTGGTTTTTGAATTTAAATTAAGGGGATTCACATGCTTTGGACGGACTGCTTAACTCGCTTGCGACAAGAGCTCTCTGATAATGTCTTTGCGATGTGGATTCGTCCTTTGGTAGCCGAAGAGACGGAGGATCGTCTACGTCTATACGCGCCAAATCCTTACTGGACGCGTTATATACAAGAACATCACCTTGAATTAATTTCTATTTTGGCCGAACAGTTGTCTGAAGGCCGAATCCGTCAGGTCGAGATTTTGGTCGACTCACGTCCGGGCGCAATTTTATCCCCAGCTGAACAACCCGCAACCACGACGGCAGCGTTATCCACAGCACCCGTAATCAATAAAGTCAAAAAAGACAGCACCGATACCGCACCTGCATCGAATGCGAAAGTTTTAAATTCAAAAAAGCGTTTACTCAATCCACTGTTTACCTTTTCGCTATTTGTTGAAGGTCGCTCCAACCAGATGGCTGCCGAAACTTGTCGTAAAGTGCTCACACAGTTAGGTGCCTCTCAGCATAATCCGTTATTTTTGTATGGCCCGACCGGATTGGGTAAGACTCACTTGATGCAAGCGGTGGGCAATGCATTGTTACAAGCCAAGCCAAATGCACGCGTGATGTATATGACCGCAGAGAGTTTCGTACAGGACTTTGTCAGTTCATTGCAAAAAGGCAAAGTAGAAGAATTTAAGAAAAATTGTCGTTCACTGGATTTACTTTTAGTCGACGATATCCATTTGCTGGCCGGTAAAGAAGCCAGTTTGGTTGAGTTTTTCTATACCTTTAATGCGCTGCTTGATGAGTCAAAACAGATTATTCTGACCTCAGATCGTTATCCAAAAGAATTAACCGAACTCGATCCGCGTTTGGTTTCACGTTTTTCTTGGGGATTATCGGTGGGCGTCGAGCCACCCGATATTGAAACACGTATCGAAATTTTACTTAAAAAAGCAGAGAACAGCGGCGTGGATTTACCGCGTAACTGTGCATTGTTTATTGCACAGCAAGTGGTGGCCAATGTGCGTGAACTTGAAGGTGCATTAAATAAAGTGGTCGCGATTGCACGCTTTAAAGGCTCGCAGATCGATCTGGATGTGGTCCGAGAATCACTCAAAGACGTGCTGGCGATTCGTGCGCGAACCATCAGTGTGGAAAATATTCAGCGTGTGGTCAGTGAATATTTCCGTATACCTTTAAAAGAATTAATTGGACCTAAACGTACCCGTATTTATGCCCGTCCACGTCAGTTGGCAATGGGCTTGGCACGTGAACTCACCGGCGACAGTTTCCCTGAAATTGGCATGGCTTTTGGTGGGCGTGATCATAGTACGGTCATGCATGCCTGCGAAAAAGTGCAGAGCTTAAGGCAGGACGATCCTATTTTTAATGAAGATTACAAGAATTTGCTGCGTTTGTTGCAAAGCTAGATGTTCTTCATACACTTTTTATCGCTGCATGGCCTGATCAAGTGATTCAGGCCATTTCGTAATCGTGTTAACCGTCAACATCGGATCGCAATTTTCATCCTATCTTTTCAGACAATTTAGGTTAGAATACTTTTTAGTTTTTTTGAGTTTAAGGGTTAAAACGTGCGACTAAAAATAGCCAAAGAAAGTTTACTCAATGTTCTCTCTCATGTGGTCGGCGCTGTGGAGCGTCGCCATACATTGAATATTCTTTCCAATGTGAAAATTCAGGCTAATGCGCAGGCTTTGACCATCACTGGATCTGATCTGGAAGTGGAATTGGTGGCCAGCACCACACTGGCAGAGGGGGCTTGCCTTGAAGTCGGTGAAACTACAGTTCCAGCACGTAAACTGGTCGATATTTGTAAATCTCTTCCTTCTGCGGCACTGATTGATCTGCAAATTACTGAAGATCAGCGTTGTATTTTAAAGTCGGGCAATAGCCGCTTTGTGCTGGGGACTTTACCTGCTGAAGATTATCCACTGCTGACCACAGAAAGCAGTCAGGGCACACAGGTTCAGGTGACTCAGCGTGAATTAAAGCGATTATTTGAAAAAACATCTTTTGCCATGGCGGTGCAAGATGTACGTTTTTATTTAACAGGCACTTTGCTTGAAATTGATCAAAATCAATTACGTGCAGTGACCACCGACGGTCACCGTTTGGCTTTATGCGAAGTTCAGGCGTCCTCAACAGCGACTCAAGCGGTACAAGCGATTGTGCCACGTAAGGCAGTGGGTGAGTTACAGCGTCTATTGAGTATTGAAGATGATCAACTGAGCCTGTTGATTGGGCGTGAACTGTTAAATGTGACCATTCATATTGCCAACCGTGACAAAGAGCAGCATCCGATTACGGTACGCTTTACCACCAAGCTGATTGATGGCAAATTTCCAGATTATCGCCGCGTCATTCCACGTGGTGGCGACAAACATGTACAAATCGCTCACGATGTCTTTAAGCAGTCATTGCAGCGTGTGGCAATCTTGAGTAATGAAAAGTTGCGTGGCGTGTTTCTGAATTTTAATCCAGACGTTTTGCAACTGCGTGCGAATAACCCAGAGCAAGATGAAGCGATTGAAGATTTAGCAATTCAGTATCAAAATACGCCACTCGAAATGTCATTTAATGCGCAGTATTTACTCGAAGTACTGAACGTTCTAGATGGTGACGATGTGAGTATGAGTATGACTGAAGCCAATCAGTCGGTTTTGGTACAAGACGCTGCGCATCCTGATCAGACCTATGTGGTCATGCCAATGCGCGTATAACCTGCCGATCCGCTGATGCAAATTACGCGTTTAAACATCGAACGTGTGCGCAATTTAAAAACGGTTGCTCTCTGTGGATTGCAACCGTTTAATATTTTTTACGGCGCAAACGGCTCTGGAAAAACCTCGATTTTAGAGGCGATACATCTCTTGGCGACCGGGCGTTCTTTTCGAACGCATATGCCGAAACATTATATTCAGCACGATGCGCAGGATGCCATTGTTTTTGCCCAATCGATATCTGAAAAAATTGGTATGCAAAAGCTGGCATCGGGTGAGCAATTGATCAAGGTCAATGGCGACACCGTAGCCACTCAAGGTCAATTGGCCAAACTATTGCCTTTACAACATCTAGACCCACAAAGTACTGACATTATCGATTACGGCGCCAAGCCGCGTCGACAACTACTCGATTGGTTGATGTTCCACGTGGAACCTGAGTTTTATTTTGCTTGGCAATATTATTCACGCGCGCTCAAGCAGCGTAATATGCTGCTCAAAACCAAGCGGCAGCTCACGCTTGCTGAACTTGAACCGTGGAACAAAATGCTCAGTGATTACGGCGAAATGCTGCATTCGCAGCGTCTGGTCACAGTCGAGCGCTGGAAAGGGTTTTTTCAGCAAGATCTTGCGCATTTGCTTCCTGAGCTTGAGATCGAGCTAGAATACAGTCCTGGATTTCATACTGAGGTCGGGCTGTGGCAAGATCTGCTCAATTACCATGAAAAAGATCTTGAACGACGCTACACCGAATACGGTCCGCACCGTGCCGATTTACGCTTAAAAACGCCACTCGGTGCAGCGGATGATGTCTTGTCACGTGGGCAAAAGAAATTGCTCATGATGGCACTAAAACTGTCACAGATTGCAATGTTACATGCGAGTAATAAGGAAACTGTGGTATTATTAGATGATCTGACAGCAGAATTAGATAGTAACGCGCAACGACGTTTAATTGAACGATTGAGCCAATTGGGTAGTCAAGTTTTTATTACCACTTTAGATCATCAGGCTGTGACTCAACATTTAGATGATCTGTCTATTTCTTATCAATTATACAATGTTGACCATGGTCAAGTTCATGCTGTTTCACGTTGATTTTTTACCCATCTTTGGATAGACCTAATTTTTGCTAGGGAGAAACCATGAGTTCAGAATCGCAATCTGCCTCTCCAACAGAACAAACAATTGAAAAGGCGTATGATTCCTCTAGTATCAAGGTATTACGTGGGCTGGATGCTGTTCGTAAACGTCCGGGCATGTATATTGGTGATACTGACGATGGGACTGGCTTGCACCACATGGTGTTTGAAGTCGTCGATAATGCGATTGATGAAGCGTTGGCTGGACATTGTGACGAAATTATTGTCACCATTCATGAAGATGAATCGGTCAGTGTCTCGGATAACGGCCGTGGAATTCCAACCGATATTCACCCAGAAGAAGGGGTTTCTGCCGCAGAAGTCATCCTGACCATTTTGCATGCCGGCGGTAAGTTTGACGACAACAGTTATAAAGTGTCTGGTGGCTTACACGGTGTAGGCGTGTCGGTGGTGAATGCGTTATCTAGCAAATTGCAGCTAACGATTCATCGCGCCGGTCAGATTCATGAGCAGGAATATCAGCACGGCGATCCGAAATATCCGCTTAAAATGGTCGGTGAAACCACCACCACAGGAACAACAGTGCGTTTTTGGCCAAGTGCGGAAACGTTCAGCCAAACTATTTTTAGTGTCGACATTTTAGCGCGTCGTTTAAGAGAGTTGTCATTCTTAAATGCCGGTGTAAAAATTGTCTTGCGTGATGAGCGTGTGAACTTTGAGCATATTTATGCTTATGAAGGCGGTTTATCAGAGTTTGTAAAATACATCAACGAAGGCAAAACTCATCTCAACGATATCTTTCATTTTACTGCCGATGCCGATAACGGTATTGGGGTTGAAGTTGCGCTTCAGTGGAACGACAGCTATCAGGAAAATGTTCGCTGTTTTACCAACAATATTCCGCAAAAAGATGGCGGAACACATTTGGCGGGTTTCCGTGCCGCACTGACACGTGGATTAAACAGCTATCTTGAGAGCGAGAATATTCTCAAGAAAGAAAAAGTCAGTGTGACTGGTGACGATGCACGTGAAGGTTTGACTGCCATCATTTCGGTTAAAGTGCCAGATCCTAAGTTTTCATCACAAACCAAAGAAAAATTGGTTTCAAGTGAAGTGAAGCCTGCGGTTGAGCAAGCCATGAACAAGGAATTCTCGGCCTATTTGCTGGAAAATCCGCAAGCGGCGAAATCAATTGCTGGAAAAATTATCGATGCGGCGCGTGCGCGTGATGCGGCGCGTAAAGCGCGTGAGATGACGCGTCGTAAAAGTGCGTTGGATATTGCAGGTTTGCCGGGTAAATTAGCCGACTGCCAAGAAAAAGATCCTGCATTGTCTGAGCTGTATCTGGTCGAGGGTGACTCGGCAGGTGGCAGTGCCAAACAGGGTCGTAACCGCAAGATGCAGGCCATTTTGCCGCTCAAAGGTAAAATTTTGAACGTGGAACGTGCGCGCTTCGACAAGATGATTTCAAGTCAGGAAGTGGGCACTTTAATTACGGCCTTGGGCTGTGGTATTGGCCGCGAAGAATATAACCCAGATAAGTTGCGTTATCACAAAGTCATCATCATGACCGATGCCGACGTCGATGGCTCGCATATTCGTACCTTGCTGCTTACATTCTTCTTCCGTCAAATGCCGGAGTTGGTCGAGCGTGGTCATATCTATATTGCGCAGCCACCTTTATATAAGCTCAAAAAAGGCAAGCAAGAACAGTATCTCAAAGACAACGATGCACTCGAAACCTTCTTGATTTCAAATGCCATCGATGACTTGGCCTTACACATCAGCGCCGATGCACCAGCCATTACGGGTCAAGCTTTGGCGAGCGTGATTGACGATTACAAGGTATCGCAAAAGAGCTTGCAACGTTTAACCCAGCGTTATCCTGCGACCTTACTCGATGGTTTACTTGAAGTAGAGCCATTTAAAGCCGATCAAAGCCATGATCGTCCGTATGTCGAGCAATGGGCTGAGCAGCTCGGTCAAGTGATTGCAAAATTACAGCCAAGCTTGCGTCCTGAAGTGAGTCTGGAAAGCTTTGAACGTGAATCTCCAACAGGCGAAAAATCGATTCATTGCTGGCCACGTATCACGGTCTATGTCCACAATTTACCGCATCATTACCTGCTCGATGCCGGTCTGCTCAATTCAGCCGAATATGCACGTTTGCTAAAAAATTCGAAAAGCTGGTTCAAGTTGATCGAAGAGGGTGCTTATTTGCAAAAAGGTGAGCGACGCATTCCTGTGAGTAATTTCCATCAGGTGTGGCAGCAAATTTTGCAAGACTCGCGTCGTGGCATGATGATTCAACGCTACAAAGGATTGGGCGAGATGAATGCCGAGCAGTTATGGGAAACCACTATGGACCCAGAAAACCGTCATATGCTGCAAGTGACCATCGATGATGCCATTGAAGCAGATCGTATGTTTAGCTGTTTGATGGGTGATGACGTAGAACCGCGTCGTGCGTTTATCGAAGAAAATGCATTAAATGCCGATATCGATGCTTAATGCTCAATAAAAAAAGGCGCCTTAAGGCGCCTTTTTTTATTTCAGTGTGCTTGGCTTAATCAAAGGAACTTTCCAGTTCTTCCAGCTCCATCATGAGCCCGAGCATTTGTTCTTCCGCCTGTTCGAGCTGTTGTTTAAGCTCGGTTTGTTCGTTCATGAGTTTGAGTAACTCATCTTTACGTGCTGCATCGTAAATTGAGCTATCGCCCAGTGCGATTTCAATTTCAGCCAAACGCGGCTGCAAGCGACCGATCTGGCTTTCAAGCTTCTCAATATTTTTTCGAATCGGACGCGTCTGTTCACGACGTTTTGCAGCTTCTTTACGCTGTGCTTCTTTGTCCAGTTTTGAAATGACCGGTTGTGCCTCAACTTTGGATTGAACTGGCGCTGCCGGCTGTTGGCCCTGTTTCATCAGATCATTACGGGCCTGACGAAGCCAGTCGGCATAATCATGTAAATCCCCATCAAAATCACGACTATTGCCTGCATGAACCAAAATCAATTCATCACATACACTGGCAATCAATTGACGCTCGTGCGACACCAGCACCACGGCACCTTCAAAGTCCTGTAATGCCATGGTCAGTGCATGACGCATATCCAGATCCAAATGGTTGGTAGGTTCGTCCAAAATCAACACATTAGGGCGCTGCCATACAATCAATGCCAATGCCAGACGCGCACGCTCACCGCCTGAAAAACTCTCACTCGGCGTATCCATACGTTCACCACTAAACCCAAAACTGCCTAGAAATGCGCGCAGTGTGGCTTCACTGATTTTTTTATCCGCAATACGAGACAATTGCAACATTGGGCTGGCTGCACCGTCTAGGGCATCCATTTGATGCTGGGCAAAATAACCGATATTGAGTAGCTCTGAGGCATAACGTGTGCCTCGCAGTAGTGCCAAATCACCCACCAGCGATTTGATCAGTGTCGATTTTCCGGCGCCATTCATACCCAGTAGACCAATCCGGCTGGTCGGGGTAATTTGTAAATTGACATTGGTCACAATCAATTTATCGCTATAACCAATATCGGCGTGTTCAAGTGCCAGCAGTGGTGAGCTCATTTTCGATGGCTCTCGAAAGCTAAAGGTAAACGGCGTATCTACATGGGCAGGTGCCAGTTCTTGCATTCGCTCTAACTGCTTAATACGGCTTTGTGCCTGACGAGCTTTGGTGGCCTGTGCTTTAAAACGATCGATATATTTTTGTAGATGTGCGCGAGTTTCTTGCTGCTTTTCAAAAGCTTGTTGTTGTTGCGCGAGACGTTCTGCACGTGTGGTTTCAAAGGTGGAGTAATTACCGGTGTATAGCGTGAGCTGTTGATTTTCGATATGCAGGATATGATCGGTAATTGCATCGAGGAAATCACGGTCATGCGAAATCAACACCAAGGTGCCTTCATATGCCTTGAGCCAGTCTTCCAGCCACAAAATCGCGTCTAAGTCTAAGTGGTTGGTTGGTTCATCGAGCAGGAGTAAATCTGAGCGACTCATCAGTGTACGTGCCAGATTCAAGCGCATTCGCCAACCGCCTGAAAAGCTTGCAACATCGTATTGTGATTGATAGTCGAAAAATCCTAAACCGGCCATAAGCTGGGATGCCTTGGCCGCGGCTGCATAACCGTTAATTTCATCAAAACGACTGTATAGGTGTGCCAGCTCGTCGTTACTCAGTTGATCTGGATGCTCGAGTTGGTGCTGAATGGTCCAGTATTCTTCATCACCCGACAACACGAAATCGATCGCTTTCATGTTCAGTGCTTGAATTTCCTGTGCCATGTGCGCCACAGTCCAGACATTCGGGCGGGTTAAACTGCCACTGTCCGATTCTATGCCGCCTAACAACGCAGCAAACAGGGTGGATTTTCCAGCCCCGTTGACCCCTGTGAGACCAATTTTCCAGCCCGGATGCAATTGCATTGAAGCTTTTTGAAATAAGACGCGTCCGCCACGGCGAACTGAAAATTGATCAAGTTGAATCATGGAGAAAGTGACGCTATGCAGAAAACAGTAGCGCTATTCTAAAGACATCCGCAGATGAAGACAAAAATTTCATCTCGACAACAATACGCGAGATCGTTTAAAGTCAAAAGGTGACTCGGCAGTCCATAGGAAAAAAGAATCGAAATGATCAAATAATTTATTTATCCATTAAAAAACAAATAATTAAAGAAAATGAATAATATGACAATGAAACAATATGAATAAAAAATGTGCGATAAAACACGATTAATTCGTAAAACTATTCATATTGCCACAAAAAAATGGAGTAAAAGCTCTATTTTTTTTCAGACAACAACATTAATATTTGGGGTGAAAGGATACCCTGAACTAAAAAAAGTCAATTAAAGGAATCATAAGATGAAGAAAATTGCACTCGCGCTCACCGCTGCGTCAATTTGTGGCCTATCTGCAACAGCACAAGCTGCGAAGGTCGATGTCTGTGTCTTCGATTTACTGGGTAAATCGGGTGAATCATACAAAATGATGGAAGAATGGGCTTTGGCTGCCAAAGGCTGGGGCGCCGATATCAATTTGGTGCCACGTCAGGATGAAGCCGTTGCAGACAACGATTTCAAAGCCGGCAAATGTGATGCCGTGGCCATGACCGCCATGCGTGCGCGTCCGTACAATAAGTTTGCTGGTTCAATCGATTCACTAGGCGGTGTTCCGAATAACCAGATCGCCCAGCGTGCGATCAGCTATGTACTCGATGGTCGTAATGCCGCCAAAATGACCACCAATCTGGGTGGTAAAAAATATGAAGTGGCTGGTATTTCACCATTAGGTTCGGCTTTCATTTTTGTCCGTGATAAAAACATTAACTCGATTGAAAAAGCAGCGGGTAAAAAATTCGCGGTACTCGGTTATGACGATGCACAAAAAATTATGGTGCAGCGTGTAGGAGCACAGGCGGTAATTTCCGATATTTCAAACTTCGCGGCTAAATTTAATAATGGTCAGGTCGATATTATTGGTGCCCCAGCCTATGCGTATAAGCCATTAGAGCTACAAAAAGGTTTGGGTGCAAACGGGGTGATGTGGAACTTCCCGGTTCTTCAGGTGACTGCCGATTTGGTGATTCGCCCAGATCAATTCCCGCAAGGCTTTGGACAAAAATCACGTGACTGGTTTGTTAAACGCTTGCCGAAGAGCTTTGCCATGATCAATCGTTTAGAAGCTGAAATTCCAGCCAAATACAAAATGAATCTAAACGCCGATGACAAGCTGAAATATCAGAAACTTTTACGTGATGGCCGTATGGATCTCACCAAACGTGGTATTTACGATGCCGAAATGATGTCGGTATTGAAAAAAGCACGTTGTTCGGTTGATAAAGCCAATTTCGAATGTGCAATGCCTGGCGAATAAGCTTGATTTAAAAAAGAAAGTCCGGAAATTTCCGGGCTTTTTTTTATGTATTTTTTGCTGTCATTTCAGCCATTGTTTCACACAACAGAAACGCTAAGCTTAATCATGACCCAGTGCCGTGCGCATATTTGAATTTGTGCCATACCTGCCTGCACCGTGTCGAGCAGATAACTACAACCACTTAAGACATGACTATAAAACCGAATCGCCTTGAGCAATCAATAACACCATCAAAGGACATGATGATGAACTGGATCTCCAAAACCTTCTGTGCAGCCCTCGTTATGACTGGTGTCAGTGCAGCAAATGCCAAACAAACCGTCTGTGTGTTCGACTTGGTCGGAAAAAATGGCGATGTATACAACCTAATGAAAGATTACCAACTGGCAGCTAAAAGCTGGGGTGCCGATATTGAACTTCGAGTCGCGCAGAATGAAGCCGTGATTGCAGATGATTTTAAGGCCGGCAAGTGTGATGCAGTCAGTATTACCGGCATGCGTGGGCGCCAATTTAACGGGTTTACTGGCTCGCTTGATGCCATTGGGGCAATCACAGATCTGAAGCTGGCAGTTAAAATCATGCAGGGACTCGCCAGCCCGACCTTCGCCAAATATATGGTGAATGGTCAATATGAAGTCGCAGGGGTGATTCCTGTTGGCGATGCGTACTTGCTGGTCAATGACCGTAGTATCAATACCGTTGCCAAAGCTGCAGGCAAAAAAATTGCAGTGCTCGATTATGACGAAGCTCAAAAAATTATGGTGCAGCAAATTGGTGCGCAGGCCGTGAGTGCAGATGTCACCAACTTTGGTGCCAAATTCAATAATCATCAAGTGGATATTATTGGCGCCCCGGCGGCGGCCTTTAAACCACTTGAGCTACACAAGGGGCTTGGCAGCACGGGCGCAATTGTGAATTACCCGATCTTGCAAGTAACCGGAAACATTATTATTCGTAAAGATAAGTTTCCTGATGGCTTTGGCCAAAAATCTCGAGAATGGGTAAAAGGGCAGTTACCGCGTGCATTTGGTATTTTGGGCAAGATGAAAGCCGATATTCCACAAAAATACTGGATGGACGTGCCTGCTGCCGACAAACCGGGTTATCAAAAAATGATGCGAGAGGCGCGTATAAATCTTACCAAACGCGGCATTTACGATAAACGCATGATGAAGCTGTTATGGCAATTTCGTTGTAAAGAAGATCGCGCCAACTTTGAATGTGGTTTGCAAGACGAAAACTATAGCTCTTAAGCCCGCATGATCAGGATAGCATCACAGCAAGAATATAGTTTAAACTTCAAAGACAGTCCCCATATTGAATATGTTATACTGTCAAATGCTTAAAAGATGATGTCTGAATCTAGTCTGAGGAACACCTGTCATGAATGCTCAAGCTCTTGTTATCACTGATAATGCTGCAAATAAAGTGCGCCAACTCCGCGACAGCGAAGGCAATCAGGATCTCATGTTGCGCGTTTACGTTACCGGTGGAGGATGTTCGGGCTTCTCGTATGGCTTTAATTTTGCCGACAGCCCAAATGAAGACGATGCCGAATTTGTAAATGGCGATGTCAAAATGCTGGTCGACTCGCTAAGTTATCAGTACTTGGTTGGCTCGGTGGTCGACTATATTGAAGGACTAGAAGGGTCACGCTTTATTGTACAAAATCCGAATGCGACCACCACATGTGGTTGCGGATCATCGTTTTCAATTTAAACCGATTCAGATTCAGCATAAAAAAATCCCCAATACGGGGATTTTTTTATGTGATCGGGTTTAACGCTGGGTGATACTTCCCAGTACACGAAAGTCCTCTGCACCCGTCACTGAGGGTAAGTTCCCCGCTTGCTGATGCATAAAGCGCATGGCCAGCCATGCAAATGCAGTGGCCTCGACCCACGTTGGCGAGAGTCCAAGTACACTGGTGCTTTGTACCGACCAGTGGTGCTTGCGCAAACGCCAGCGCAACTGTTCTAAAAGATGCGAGTTGTATGCTCCACCACCACATACATAGACTTCACCCGTATCTAAATCTGAACGATAAATGGCTTTTTTGATGGCTCGGGTGGTGAGCTTAAGTAAGGTAGCCTGAACATTTTCTGGTGTGTCTTCAAGCTCCTGATATTCAAGTTCGTCATTACGCCAATCGGCCAGTTGATCGTCAAGCCAGTCCAGATTGAAGTCTTCCCGGCCTGTACTTTTAGGTGGCTCTTTTGAGAAAAAGGCATGGGCTTGTAAACGTTCGAGCAAACCGCGAATAGGTTGACCGTAAGCGGCCCAATTGCCATTTTCGTCAAATGGATGTCCGGTATAGCGCTCGCACCAGGCATCCATCAAAATATTGGCTGGGCCAGTATCGAAACCATATACCCCATTCGGATTTCCTGCTGGCAATAAGCTGACGTTGGCAATGCCACCTAAATTTAAAATCACCCGATGAATGGTAGGATGCTGAAACACTGCCTGATGAAAAGCTGGAACTAAAGGCGCCCCTTGGCCTCCGGCTGCCATATCACGCCGGCGAAAATCTGAAATCACGGGAATCTGGGTGATCTCAGTAATAATATTCGGATCACCAATCTGTAGGGTAAAGCCATGTTCAGGCCGATGCCGAATGGTTTGCCCGTGTGAGCCAATCGCCTTGATTTGACTCCGATCTAAATGATTTTTTTCAATCAGCGTATTGATACCATGTCCAATCATGGTCGCCAGTGCTACATCGGCTTTACCCATACGATCTATTTCGTTGTCGTCGGGCAGTGTGAGTGCCATCAGTTCATCACGTAACTCTGGATCAAAAGGCAGTGTCAGGGTCGCATGTAGATAAAGGGGATCAAATGAAGCAGCAACAAAATCGACACCGTCCATGCTGGTGCCGGTCATTACCCCAATATAGATCGCTGTCATGAGCAACTTCGCCTGCAATATGCTGAAAAAGTGTTAGTATATCGCACAAATTGAATAACTGATGTGTTTAGGTTTTGTGATGTCAAATTTCTTGCCTGCTGAAGAACAGCTTGCCCTCATTCAACGAGGCACTCATGAAATTATTTCTGAAGAGGATCTGCTCAAGAAACTCAAAGAAAATCGCCCACTGCGAATCAAAGCAGGGTTCGATCCAACTGCACCAGATTTGCATTTGGGTCACACGGTTCTAATCAACAAATTAAAAGCATTTCAAGATCTGGGCCACGAGGTCACGTTCCTGATTGGCGATTATACTGCCATGATTGGCGATCCAACCGGAAAAAGTGCGACACGTCCGCCACTTACTCGTGAGCAGGTCGAGGCGAATGCCAAAACTTATCAAGAACAGGTCTTTAAAATTCTTGATCCAAACAAAACTAAGGTTCGCTTTAACTCGGAGTGGTTTAACCAGCGTACTGCGGCAGATCTGATTCAGCTGGCCAGCCAGCAAACTGTTTCACGCATGCTTGAACGTGACGATTTCACCAAGCGTTACAACAATCATCAACCGATTGCCATTCATGAATTTTTGTATCCTTTGGTACAAGGTTATGACTCTATTGCGCTTGAGGCCGATGTCGAGTTGGGGGGTACCGATCAAACCTTTAACTTACTGATGGGGCGTACTCTGCAAGGACGCTACGGTCAAGAATCGCAAGTGTGTATTACGGTGCCGATTCTAGAAGGTTTGGACGGTGTCAACAAAATGTCTAAATCTCTGGGTAACTATATTGGGGTATTTGATGCACCAGGTGCGATGTATCAAAAAGTCCTTTCCATGCCAGATACCTTAATCGAGCGCTATTTTGAACTACTCAGCTTTAAATCACTTGAAGAGATTCAGGGTTTACTCGATGAAATGGCCAATGGCCGTAACCCGCAAGATTTGAAAAAAATCTTGGCACTCGAGCTGGTGGAGCGCTTCCATGATGCAGATGCTGCTGCCAATGCCCACAAAGGTGCAGGCAATATCATCACAGAAGGTGAAATTCCTGAAGGTACGCCTGAAGTCACGATTTCACGTGGCGAATTCGGTGGAGAAATCTTTATCGCTTCGATTGTGCGTTTAGCTGGGCTCACCAAAAATGCTGCACAGGCAAAAGACGCTGTTTCACGTGGAGCCGTTAAAGTCGATTGGCAAGTGGTTGATGCAAATTTCTCGGTCAAAGAAAATAAAACCTATCTGATTCAGGCAGGTAAAAAGGCCATCGCTCAAGTCACCTTTATCGACTAATTTAATTTAAGCATATACAAAAGCAGATCTTAGGATCTGCTTTTTTTTGTTGATTTTACGGTGCCACGCTATGGATTTAAAAGCTAAAAATAACCCTTCAAGGCACTTCTAAACAGATCAATTTATGCTATAAAAGTGGAAACAGTGACGCAAAGGCATATTAAAACTAAGCCTGTAAAACTGACCGTGTTTGAGCGATTGTAATTATTTTAAAACGGTTGTAGTTGAATGGTGATTAAAGCTACACAGATCGGCAAAATTAAGTTAATAAGTGAATAACACCCACAAGATAAAATCACGTACCAATCCATTTTAGCAATTCACCCCACGACGTTTATTCGATATTTTTTAAAATTACACGCTTTTGATTTAGATTGATTAGCTCACAGGAGGCCAAACACCGCAAATAAATATATCGCATCGATTGAGCCATCGACATTTTAATCTATACATCTTCATTTTAACTTTGACATGACTTTGATAATTAAAAACCAAGAGGAGCGACCAGCATGGGCTTTGATCAACAACATCTCAACTGGCTTATCACATTCCTATTCAATACCTCTCCAGACTCAATCGAACAGCAAGACTATCATCTCGCGCATTATTATTTAGATAAGCTTGATATAGCAGAAAATTATCAATTATTTAGTATGGTACTTGCACGCTTACCACAGCGCGCGAAACTGTTTTTCTTAGAAGAAAGTTACAAAGGTAAACAGCAGATGATTCGAGAAGTAGTCGACGTACGCTGTCCATTCTAACTCTATATCCAGATCACCCATTAAATAGTGGCTCAGATCAGAATGATCTGGGCCTTTTCAACAACATAGCTTTAAGTAAATTATTAAATTCAAATAATCATTATTATTGTGAAGTTAAATTAAAAACATTATTAAAAAATGGTTTTAGAATTGCATAATAAAAACAGAATCCTGATTCATTACAGGATCAAGTCTTCATAACACATTGATTATCGATAAAAGTTAAAACTATGCCCAACTTATCTTCATATGTGCAGTCGATTTCCTATACTGCAAAATCTTCGCTTTCTATTTCGCTTGCCTTCACCATGTGTTTAGGAGTGGTCGGCTGCCGTGATCAGCATTCATCTGATGCGACAACATCAACCACACCCACAGCACCTAGCACACTTAAAATTTTGCATATCAATGACCATCATTCACATTTAGATGAAGAACAGATGGAACTCAGCATCGACAACGATCAAGGACAAAGTACAACCTATACCGTGAGTCGTGGCGGGTTTGCACGTGTCGCGGCATTGATCAAACAGCTCGAAACAAAAACTGAACCACAACTGAAACTGCACGCAGGTGATGCCACCACAGGGGATCTATATTACACCCTGAGTAAGGGTCAAGCCGATGCGGACTTGATGAATACCGTTTGTTTTGATGCTTTCACCATTGGCAATCATGAGTTTGATGGTAAAGATGAAGGCCTGAAAACGTTTATCGATGCGTTGGATCGGGGTCAATGTGCTAAGCCAACAGCCGTTTTGTCTGCAAATGTTCAGTTTGGTCCTTCTTCGGTGTTGTACCAAAGCAGTCGTGTACAGAAATCGACTGTAATTGAAACACAGGGGCAAAAAATTGGCCTTGTTGGACTCACCATTGCACAAAAAACCAAGAATGCATCGCAGCCCAATGCCGACACGTTATTTCTAGATGAGCTCAGCAGCGCACAGCAGGAAATAGACCATTTACGGCAAACGGGTATTAATAAGATTGTTTTACAAAGCCATGTTGGCTTTGAAATGGATAAAGTGCTGGCGACACAGTTACGCGGCGTCGATGTGATCGTAGGAGGAGATTCGCATACCCTATTGGGGCCAAGTGAACTGAGTCGCTATGGCATTACACCAGAGGCCTCCTATCCAACGCAGCTTCGCAATGGTGATGGTGATCCGGTTTGTATCGTACAGGCGTGGCAATATAGCTATGTGGTTGGGGAACTGAACGTCAACTTTGATGCGCAGGGGCGGGTTAAATCCTGCCAAGGTACGCCGCATATACTGATCGGCAATGATTTTCAGCCCAAACAGCGTGGTCTTGCTCCACTGACGACACAGCAACAAACGCAACTCGGTGAGACGTTAATGCAGCGTGCTCCAGCCTTTCGTGTGATACAGCCCGATGCGATGGCGCTGTCTATTTTAAAGCCCTATCGCGAAAGGAAAACTCAATTTAGCCAAAGCTTGGTGGCTTATGCCGATGAGATTTTTTGCCTGCGCCGTGTGCCGGGAACACAGCGTGATATCAACCGCTCAGGACTTGGAGATGTCTGTAACCAAGATGCGCACGTGAACCAATATGGGGGGGATATTCAACAACTGGTTGCAGAAGCATTTTTACAGCAAGGTAAAAGCTATTTTGCTGCAGACCTGTCTTTATTAAATGGTGGCGGAGTACGAACCGATCTTGATCGAGGCGAAATAAGCGTGGCAAGGGTCTATCAGGTTCTGCCCTATAACAGCACTTTAGTACAGCTCAATATGCGCGGAAGTGAAATCAAGGCGGCACTAGAAGATGCACTAGATGCAGTTATTCGCCTTAACAACACAGGAAGCTATCCATATAGTGCTGGCCTACGCTGGACAGTCGATATGAATCAGAACAAAGGCGAACGTATTGGTAATCTAGAATTACAAACGCCGTCAGGGCACTATACGCCATTACACATGGAGCAGCGCTATCGTGTAGTTACTTTAGACTTTCTCGCCAATGGTTCAGATTATTACCACACACTGGCTACGATTAAAGGCGAACATCGAATTGATGTGGGGCTTGAATATGCCGATGCATTTTTACAGTATTTACAACGCAACCATGATGTACGCCCAACCCTAAATAAATTGGCGACAGCGCAATACAGTACACAGCAATTTATAGATCGTCCGCTTTAAATCCAATATTTATCGCTTCGATCCACATATTCAGTATGTGTTCATGCACACATAAACAGCAGCAGATGATTAAAATCGCCTGCTGTTTGTTCAAAAAAGCCAATTTTGTTTTAAAAACAAACGATCATGGCAAATAATTTAAAAAAGGGGTTGTAAAGGAATGGGGATGGTGTAGAATGCACATCCATCGGCGGTGATGCAGATAGAAACTTGTTGAAAAACAGTAACTTGGCTTGAGTGGT
>NZ_JASCAJ010000023.1:0-53139 GCF_029967895.1 Acinetobacter sp. V89_7 | reverse complement strand
CAGGTCTACGTTTTGCGATCCGTGAAGGTGGTCGTACTGTAGGTGCTGGTGTTGTTGCGAAAGTAACTGCATAATCAAATAAAGTTGCATTTCACAAGCCGGGGGTCTAGACTCTCGGCTTGTGTGTCATAGGTCAGTAGTTCAATTGGTAGAGCGTCGGTCTCCAAAACCGAATGTTGGGGGTTCGAGTCCCTCCTGGCCTGCCATTTTTTTTCTAAATAAAAGCTTGATGCTGGCTTAATTGTCATATAATAAGTCGCGAATTCTACGACGAGTACAAAAATGTCGAACGATAAATCGCGTGACGCATTAAGCGACGCGCCAATTCCTCAACGAAACAATTCTGCTGAAGTTGTCACTTCTGCATCTGCATTAGACGTAGTGTTATGGGTTATTGCACTGGCGTTATTGATTGGTGCAGCCATGGTAAATCAATATTTGCCTGCATATTGGCCGCCTGCAACCAGTGTTTGGGTGCGTGTCGCTGTAATTTTGACTTGTATCGTCGTCGCTTTAGGTTTATTATACGCCACCCATCAAGGTAAAGGCTTTGTTCGTTTACTTAAAGATGCGCGAATTGAGTTGCGTCGAGTAACTTGGCCGACCAAGCAAGAAACAGTGACTACATCTTGGCAGGTGCTGTTGGTCGTAGTGATTACATCCATTGTGTTGTGGTGTTTTGACTATGGTTTAGGTTGGTTAATTAAGTTGATTATCGGGTAAAAGAGCTATGAAACGTTGGTATATTATTCATGCCTACTCTGGTTATGAAAAGCAGGTGATGCGTTCGCTTAATGAGCGAATCCAGCGTAGCGCTGTTGCCGATAGCTTTGGTGAAGTCCTTGTTCCAACCGAAGAAGTGGTTGAGATGAAGGATGGCAAGAAACGCAAATCTGAGCGTAAATTCTTTCCGGGCTATGTGTTAGTCGAAATGGAAATGAATGATGAAACTTGGCACATTGTAAAAGAATGTCCAAAAGTGCTTGGATTTATTGGTGGTACTGCTGAAAAGCCTGCCCCAATTACGCAAAAAGAAGCGGATGCTATTCTTGCACGTGTACGCAATACTGGTGAAGCACCACGTCCGAAGACGATGTTTGAACCAGGCGAAGAATTGTTGGTGATCGACGGTCCGTT
Organism: Acinetobacter sp. V89_7; assembly: GCF_029967895.1. Lineage (NCBI taxonomy): Bacteria > Pseudomonadati > Pseudomonadota > Gammaproteobacteria > Moraxellales > Moraxellaceae > Acinetobacter > Acinetobacter sp. V89_7. Next base: position 52,002 of record NZ_JASCAJ010000023.1, on the reverse strand, counting down.
CACAGACTTTAAAGGAGTCGTGGAAGAGGTACTGTACGAAAAGTCACGTCTCACGTTGACGATTAATGTATTTAACCGTCCAACTCAGGTTGAACTTGAATTTCGCCAAGTCGAAAAAACGGTTTAATTTGAATTGGTTGGAAAGCGCCCGATTTAATCGGGCATTGTTATTACAGTGCTTTGGTGCTGTGAAATGAAAATTGGGGAGCCTTACGGCGTTTGTACCCAGAGGTAATAGATAATGGCTAAGAAGATTGACGGCTATATCAAGCTGCAAGTTCCAGCTGGTAAAGCGAATCCATCTCCACCAATTGGTCCTGCTTTGGGTCAACGTGGTGTAAACATCATGGCATTCTGTAAAGAATTCAATGCTGCTACACAAAAACTTGAAGTTGGTTTGCCAATTCCAGTCGTGATCACTGTGTACAACGACAAGTCGTTCACATTCATCATGAAAACTCCTCCTGCTTCTATTCTTCTTAAGAAAGCTGCGGGTATCCAAAAGGGTTCATCTGTACCGAACAAAACTAAAGTTGGTAAGTTGACTCGTGCTCAATTGGAAGAAATCGCGACTACTAAAGAACCAGATCTTACTGGTGCTGATTTAGACGCACGTGTTCGTACCATCGCTGGTTCTGCACGTTCTATGGGCTTGGAAGTGGAGCTATAAGACATGGCAAAGTTAACTAAACGTCAAAAAGCCATTGCTGCTGCTCTTGAAGCAAACAAAGTTTACACTTTGGAAGAAGCGGTACAAGTTCTTAACAGCCTACCAGCTGCTAAGTTCAAAGAGTCAATGGATGTTGCGGTAAACCTTGGTGTTGACCCACGTAAATCTGACCAAGTTGTTCGTGGTGCTACGACACTTCCAGCCGGTACTGGTAAAACTGTACGTGTTGCTGTATTTGCTCAAGGTGCTGCTGCTGAAGCTGCTAAAGCTGAAGGTGCTGACATCGTTGGTTTTGATGACCTTGCTGAAAGCATTCAACAAGGTAACCTTGACTTTGACGTTGTGATTGCAGCTCCAGATGCAATGCGCGTTGTAGGTAAGTTGGGTACGATTCTTGGTCCACGTGGCTTAATGCCAAACCCGAAAGTGGGTACGGTTACTCCAGACGTAGCTTCTGCAGTTAAAAATGCGAAGTCAGGTCAGGCGCGTTACCGCGTAGACAAAGCGGGTATTATCCACGCTGCGATTGGTCAGGTTGGTTTTACTGCTGAAGCAATCCGTCAAAACGTTGAAACTTTAGTTGCAGACTTGAAAAAGTTAAAGCCTGCTACCTCTAAAGGTGTTTACATCAAAAAGATCACTTTAAGCTCAACTATGGGCCCAGGTCTTGTTGTTGACGTAAACAACGTTTCAAACTAAGTCTTAACTTAGTCAAGAATTTTAAAGTCCTGATTTTGGATATGGCCTTTGGTCATATCCAGCCGATCAGGCGGACTTTGAATTGATAAATGTAAATTTATCAGCGTCAAAGACCTCAGGCGAAGTGAGCTTGTTTGCAAGCGATCTTCTTAATAGACCAGTCTGAGTAGACGCGGTGGTGTGATTTATTCCTCCTCCGCGTGTAAATCGAAAGATTTACGAATTGGGAGTGCACCTGTTTGGGTGCATAAATCACCGTTAGGAGGTTTTACAATGGCTCTTCTTATCGAAGACAAAAAACAGATCGTTGCAGAAGTAAGCGAAGTTGCTTCTAAAGCGTTTTCTGTTGTTGTGGCTAACTATCAAGGTTCTAGCGTAGAGAAATTAACTCAACTTCGTGTTGAGGCTCGTAAGCTTGGTGTAACGACACGTATCGTACGTAACACTTTGGCAAAACGCTCACTCGAAGGTACTCAGTTTGATATCTTGAGTGAAGAACTTGTTGGCCCAACCATTCTCGGTTTCTCAACTTCTGAAGACGACATGGGTGCAGCTGCACGCTTGTTCGAAGAATTTGCAAAAACGAACAAAACATTTGAACTTAAAGCTGCTGCATTTGACGGCAAACTTTATCAAGGTGCAGATGTTAGCGTGATCGCAAACCTTCCGAACCAAGAGAAAGCGCTTACTATGCTTGCCTCTGTTCTTCAAGCTCCTATTTCGAAATTGGGTCGCCTTATTACAGCGCTCAAAGAGAAAAACGAGTCAGAAGCGGCTTAATCCTACTCTCACACCATTCAATATCCATTTGGAGTTTATCTCATGGCTTTAACTAACGAAGAAATCTTAAACGCAGTTGCTGAAAAAACAGTTCTTGAACTTGTTGAATTAATCTCTGCTTTCGAAGAAAAATTTAACGTATCTGCTGCTGCTGTAGCTGTAGCTGCTGCTCCTGGCGCTGCTGCTGCTGCTGAAGAGCAAACTGAATTCAACGTTGAATTGACTTCTTTCGGCGCGAACAAAGTAGCTGTTATTAAAGCAGTTCGTGAAGCAACTGGCCTTGGTCTTAAAGAAGCTAAAGATCTTGTTGAAGGTGCTCCACAAGTTCTTAAAGAAGGCGTTTCTAAAGAAGAAGGCGAAGAGCTTAAGAAGAAACTTGAAGAAGCTGGTGCTACAGTTACTCTTAAGTAATTTCTTAAGGAGTCGATTATTTGATAATCGGCTCCATAAAATGGCTGATGGCTCTTGGGTCATCAGCCTTTTTGCGTTACAATAATCGGCTCGATTTTTGTTTGTTCGAATGTACAAATTCTAATTTTAAGAATAAACAAAAGAATTTCAAACGCTTACCAATATTTTTCGATCTTAAAAATATTGTTAAGCGTTTTGATACCACTTAAAAATTGCAGCATTTGTAAAAGTGGTGGCCATATCGGCCTGCGTAATTCCATCCAAGCTCGTTCTGCAGGCGAGCCTGGTTTACTTTCCGAGGACTCCAGATGGCATACTCATATACCGAAAAGAAACGGATCCGTAAGAATTTTGGTAAATTGCCTAGCGTCATGGACGCTCCATACTTGCTTTCGATTCAAGTCGACTCGTATAGAACGTTCTTGCAAGATGGCAAAACACCAAAAAGTCGCGAAGATATCGGTCTCCAAGCGGCATTTCGTTCAGTTTTCCCAATTGAAAGTTATTCTGGCAATGCTGCTTTAGAATTTGTTGAGTATAGTCTTGGTAAACCAGAGTTTGACGTGCGTGAATGTATTCTTCGCGGGTCAACTTATGCGGCACCAATGCGCGTTAAAATTCGTTTGATCATTAAAGATCGTGAAACGAAATCAATTAAAGATGTACGTGAACAAGAAGTGTACATGGGTGAAATTCCACTCATGACCGAAAACGGTACGTTTGTGATCAACGGTACCGAGCGTGTCATCGTATCTCAGTTACACCGTTCACCAGGCGTGTTCTTCGATCACGACAAAGGCAAGACCCACTCAAGTGGTAAAGTCTTGTACTCTGCACGTATCATTCCTTACCGTGGTTCATGGTTAGACTTCGAGTTTGATGCAAAAGATTTAGTATACGTACGTATTGACCGTCGTCGTAAGCTATTGGCATCTGTGATCTTGCGTGCTCTAGGGTATAACAACGCTCAAATCCTTGAATTATTCTACGAAAAAGTACCGGTATATCTAGACTTCGGTAGTTACCAGATTGATTTGGTGCCTGAGCGTTTACGTGGCGAAATGGCGCAGTTTGACATTGCAGACAATGACGGCAAAATCATTGTAGAGCAAGGTAAACGTATCAACGCACGTCACGTTCGTCAAATGGAAGCTTCTGGTCTGACTAAACTGTCTGTTCCAGATGAGTACTTGTATGAGCGTATCACTGCTGAAGACATCACGTTACGTGATGGCGAAGTGATTGCAGCCAATACTTTGCTTAGCCATGAAGTGATGGTGAAACTGGCAGAAGGTGGCGTTAAACAGTTTAATATTCTGTTTACCAACGACATCGATCGCGGTTCATTTGTTGCCGATACATTACGTGCCGACACCACTGTAGGCCGTGAAGATGCCTTGGTTGAAATCTATAAAGTGATGCGTCCGGGCGAGCCACCAACCAAAGAAGCTGCAGAGAACCTATTTAATAACTTGTTCTTCTCTTCTGAGCGTTATGACTTGTCTCCAGTGGGACGTATGAAGTTCAACCGTCGTTTGGGTCGTCCATACGAAGTCGGCACAGATCAGAAATCACGTGAAGTCGAGGGAATCCTCTCGAATGACGATATCATTGATGTACTTCGTACATTAGTTGAAATTCGTAACGGTAAAGGTGAAGTCGACGATATCGACCACTTGGGTAACCGTCGCGTACGTTCGGTTGGTGAAATGACCGAAAACCAGTTCCGTGTAGGTCTGGTACGTGTTGAACGTGCAGTAAAAGAACGTTTGTCACAAGCAGAAACAGATAACTTGTCGCCACAAGACTTGATCAATGCCAAACCTGTTGCAGCGGCGATCAAAGAATTCTTTGGTTCAAGCCAGTTGTCACAGTTTATGGATCAAAACAACCCACTGTCAGAGATTACGCATAAGCGTCGTGTTTCTGCACTTGGTCCGGGTGGTTTGACTCGTGAGCGTGCAGGCTTTGAAGTGCGTGACGTACATCAAACCCACTATGGTCGTGTATGTCCGATTGAGACGCCGGAAGGTCCAAACATTGGTTTGATCAACTCGCTTTCTGTGTATGCAAAAGCCAACGATTTTGGTTTCTTGGAAACACCGTACCGTCGCGTTGTAGAAGGTCGTGTTACAGACGATGTGGAATACTTGTCTGCAATCGAAGAAGTAGGCACCGTGATTGCACAGGCCGACTCTGCCGTTGACACTGATGGTAACTTGATGGAAGAGATGGTTTCTGTTCGTCATCAAGGTGAATTCGTTCGCATGCCACCAGAAAAAGTAACGCATATGGACGTTTCTGCCCAACAGGTTGTTTCTGTTGCAGCATCGTTGATTCCGTTCCTTGAACACGATGACGCCAACCGTGCATTGATGGGTTCCAACATGCAACGTCAGGCGGTTCCAACTTTGCTTGCCGATAAACCACTTGTGGGTACCGGTATGGAAGCAAACGTTGCGCGTGATTCGGGCGTATGTGTGATCGCAAAACGTGGCGGGATGATCGAGTTTGTTGATGCTTCACGTGTCGTGATTCGTGTCAATGAAGACGAAATGATCGCAGGCGAGGCAGGTGTAGATATCTACAACCTGATCAAGTACACCCGTTCAAACCAGAACACCTGTATCAACCAGAAAGTACTGGTGAATTTGGGTGATAAAGTTGGTCGTGGTGATGTCTTGGCCGATGGTCCATCAACGGATGGCGGTGAGTTGGCGCTGGGTCAAAACATGCGCGTTGCGTTCATGACCTGGAACGGCTACAACTACGAAGACTCGATCTTGCTTTCTGAACGTGTGCTTCAAGAAGACCGTTTGACTTCGATTCACATTCAAGAATTGTCATGTGTTGCACGTGATACCAAGTTAGGCGCAGAAGAAATTACTGCCGATATTCCTAACGTGGGTGAAGCAGCACTGTCTAAGCTTGACGAATCAGGTATCGTGTACATCGGTGCTGAAGTGACTGCGGGCGACATCTTGGTTGGTAAAGTGACACCAAAAGGTGAAACACAATTAACCCCTGAAGAAAAACTGCTTCGTGCCATCTTCGGTGAAAAAGCCGCAGACGTGAAAGATTCATCTTTACGCGTTCCATCGGGCACCAAAGGTACCGTAATTGACGTTCAAGTCTTTACCCGTGATGGTTTAGAAAAAGATGAACGTGCACTTGCGATTGAAAAAGCACAGCTTGATGCTTACCGCAAAGACTTGAAAGAAGAATATAAAATCTTTGAAGAAGCGGCGCGTGAGCGTGTTGTACGCTTGTTGACCAATCAAGAATCGAATGGCGGTGGCACCACCAAACGTGGTGACAAACTGTCTGAAGATATGTTGTCAGGTTTAGAGTTGGTTGATCTATTAGACATCCAACCAACTGATGAAGGTATCGCAGAGCGTCTGAGCCAGATTCAAGTGTTCTTGAAAGAGAAGAGCGCAGAGATCGACGAGAAATTTGCAGAGAAAAAACGCAAACTTGCAACCGGTGACGAACTCACAACGGGTGTATTGAAAGTTGTGAAAGTGTATCTTGCAGTTAAACGTCGTATCCAGCCTGGTGATAAGATGGCGGGTCGTCACGGGAACAAGGGTGTTGTTTCTAACATTCTGCCTGTAGAAGACATGCCACACGATGCCAACGGTGTACCTGTTGACGTGGTATTGAACCCGCTGGGTGTACCATCACGTATGAACGTGGGTCAGATTCTTGAGACACACTTGGGCCTTGCAGCAAAAGGCTTGGGTGAGCAAATCGATAAGATGTTGCAACAGCAGCGTACGATTGCCGAGCTACGTATTTTCTTAGACAAAATCTACAACAAGGTAGGTGGCGAGCAAGAAGATCTTGATAGCTTGACTGACGAAGAAATCTTGGTGCTTGCAGGTAACTTGCGTAAGGGTGTTCCTTTAGCCACGCCAGTGTTTGACGGTGCTGAAGAAAACCAAATCAAAGAGTTGCTTGAGCTGGCTGAGTTGCCACGTACGGGCCAACAGATTTTGTTTGACGGACGTACAGGTGAACAGTTTGATCGTCCTGTTACTGTAGGTTACATGTACATGCTCAAGTTGAACCACTTGGTTGACGACAAGATGCATGCGCGTTCAACTGGTTCTTACTCGCTTGTCACTCAGCAGCCGCTTGGTGGTAAAGCACAATTCGGTGGTCAGCGTTTCGGTGAGATGGAAGTCTGGGCACTAGAAGCATACGGCGCAGCTTATACGCTTCAAGAGATGCTTACAGTGAAGTCGGATGATGTAGAAGGTCGTACCCGTATCTATAAGAACATTGTAGATGGTAACCACTACATGGATCCGGGTATGCCTGAATCCTTCAACGTATTGACCAAAGAGATCCGTTCTTTAGGTATCAACATTGAACTGAAAAATGGTGACTAAGCGTTAAGCTCGCTCAGATTTTTCAGGAAAAACAGTATTTGTGACCCAGCCGAGTGAGTGAAAACTCCTCGGCATACGGAGAAATAAATTGAAAGACTTGCTCGATATCATGCGTAAGAAAACGGACTCAGACGGTCATACACCGATTGAGTTTGACCGTATTCGTATTGGTCTTGCGTCACCAGAAATGATTAAGTCATGGTCTCACGGCGAAGTAAAAAAGCCTGAAACCATTAACTACCGTACTTTTAAACCAGAACGCGATGGTTTGTTCTGTGCCAAAATCTTTGGTCCAGTAAAAGATTACGAATGCTTGTGTGGCAAATACAAGCGTATGAAATACAAAGGCGTCATTTGTGAAAAATGTGGCGTCGAAGTCACGACTGCAAAAGTTCGTCGTGAACGTATGGGTCACATCGAACTGGCGTCTCCAGTTGCACACATCTGGTTCTTAAAGTCGTTGCCAAGCCGTATCGGTTTGCTACTCGACATGACACTTCGTGATATCGAACGCGTTTTGTATTTCGAATCTTACGTAGTGACTGACCCAGGCATGACACCGCTTGAAAAGTATCAACTTCTCACTGATGAAGAATACTTCAATGCACTTGAAGAACACGGAGATGAATTCTCTGCGAAAATGGGTGCTGAAGCGGTTCAAGACTTGTTAAAAGACATCGATCTTGATGCTGAAATTTCACGTCTTCGTGAAGAGATTCCACAAACAACTTCTGAAACGAAGTTGAAAAAAGCGTCAAAACGCTTGAAATTGATGGAAGCTTTCAAAGAGTCGAACAACAAGCCAGAATGGATGGTGATGAATGTACTGCCAGTACTTCCACCAGACCTACGTCCGCTTGTACCACTTGAAGGTGGTCGTTTTGCGACATCTGACTTGAACGATTTGTATCGTCGTGTCATTAACCGTAACAACCGTTTGAAGCGTCTTCTTGACCTTGCAGCGCCAGATATCATCGTACGTAACGAAAAACGTATGTTGCAAGAATCTGTCGATGCATTGCTTGATAACGGCCGTCGCGGTCGTGCAATTACTGGTTCGAACAAACGTCCATTGAAATCTTTGGCAGATATGATCAAAGGTAAACAAGGTCGTTTCCGTCAGAACTTGTTGGGTAAACGTGTTGACTATTCTGGTCGTTCGGTAATTACCGTAGGTCCTACTTTACGTCTACATCAATGTGGTCTTCCAAAGAAAATGGCACTTGAGCTATTCAAGCCGTTTATTTTTGCAAAACTACAAGCGTCTGGTCAGGCCACAACCATTAAAGCTGCGAAGAAAATGGTTGAGCGCGAAACTCCAGAAGTATGGGACGTTCTTGCCAACGTGATTCGTCAGCATCCAGTGATGTTGAACCGTGCGCCAACGCTTCACCGTTTGGGTCTTCAAGCATTTGAACCGATCCTGATCGAAGGTAAAGCGATCCGTTTACACCCGCTCGTCTGTGCTGCGTTTAACGCCGACTTCGACGGTGACCAAATGGCGGTACACGTTCCATTGACACTTGAAGCACAGCTTGAAGCACGTGCCTTGATGATGTCGACCAACAACATCTTGTCACCAGCCAACGGTGAGCCGATTATCGTTCCATCTCAGGACGTGGTCTTGGGTCTTTACTACATCACGCGTGATGCGGTAAATGCCAAAGGTGAAGGCATGATGTTTGCCGACACACACGAAGTGAACCGTGCGCTTGCAACCGGTCAGGTCGCTATTCACGCACGCGTAAAAGTTCGTGTTCACCAAACCGTGATCAATGAAGACGGTCAACGTGAAAAGCAAACCATTGTTGTGGATACCACACCTGGTCGCTGCTTGCTTTGGGAAGTTGTTCCTGAAGGTTTAAGCTTTGAAATGATTAACCTTGAGATGACCAAAAAGAACATCTCGAAGCTGATCAACTCGTGCTACCGTAAGCTTGGTCTTAAAGACACTGTTATTTTTGCCGATCAGTTGATGTATCTTGGCTTCCGTCAAGCAACACGTTCGGGCGTTTCTGTCGGTATGGAAGACATGGTCATTCCACCGCAGAAGCAAGCGATTATCGACAAAGCAGAAACTGAAGTTCGTGAAATCGAAGAACAGTTCGAGCAAGGTTTCGTAACCGCAGGTGAGCGTTACAACAAAGTGGTCGATATCTGGGCACGTACCAACGACCAAGTTGCAAAAGCGATGATGGACAACTTGTCTTTCACCAACGTGAAAAACAAGCAAGGTCAAGACGAGAAACAAAAATCGTTTAACAGCATTTACATGATGTCTGACTCGGGTGCCCGTGGTAGTGCGGCGCAGATTCGTCAGTTGGCGGGTATGCGTGGTTTGATGGCGAAGCCAGATGGCTCGATCATTGAAACCCCGATTAAAGCAAACTTCCGTGAAGGTTTGACGGTACTTCAGTACTTTATTTCAACGCACGGTGCGCGTAAAGGTTTGGCCGATACTGCATTGAAAACTGCAAACTCGGGTTACTTGACACGTCGTTTGGTTGACGTTGCGCAGGACTTGGTAATTACCGAGCCGGATTGTGGCACCATGGGTGGTTTGGTGATGACACCATTCATTCAAGGTGGTGACGTGATCGAGCCATTACGTGACCGCGTATTGGGTCGTGTAACGGCGGAAGACGTACGTCGTGCATCTGATGACGAAGTGGTGTTGCCACGCGGTACATTGATCGACGAGAAAATCGCAGCTCAGCTTGAAGAAGCGGGTGTCGATGAAGTGAAAGTGCGTTCAGTGATTGCATGTGAATCATCATTTGGTGTGTGTGCAAAATGTTATGGTCGTGACCTTGCACGTGGTCATCAGGTTAATCCTGGTGAGTCTGTGGGTGTTATGGCAGCGCAATCGATTGGTGAGCCGGGTACACAGTTAACCATGCGTACGTTCCACGTAGGTGGTGCGGCAAGCCGAACTTCTGCAGCAAACAGTGTTCAGGTACGTAACAAAGGTACAGTTCGTTTCCACAATGTGAAAACGGTACAGCACGCGAAAGGTCACTTGGTGTCTGTTTCACGTTCAGGTGAAATCGGTATTGCCGATGAGCTAGGTCGTGAGCGCGAGCGCTATAAACTGCCATACGGTGCAAGCATCTTGCTTAAAGATGGTGAAGCGGTAGAAGCAGGCGGTATTGTGGCGACTTGGGATCCGCATACGCATCCACTTGTGACTGAAGTTGCGGGTAAAGCACGTTTCAGCCAAATTGCGGATGGTGTGACTGCAACATCGAAAACTGATGATGCAACCGGTATGACAACAGTTGAAATCTTGCCAGTGACTGCACGTCCTGCGTCAGGTAAAGACTTGCGTCCTGCGATTGTACTCGACACAACCGATGGTGGCGAACAGTTCTACTTCTTGCCACAAAATACCATTGTGACCGTTCGTGACGGTGAAACAATTGGTGTAGGTGACGTTATTGGTCGTGTACCACAAGAATCTTCACGTACACGTGATATTACCGGTGGTCTTCCACGCGTTGCGGACTTGTTCGAAGCACGTAAGCCGAAAGAGCACGCAATCTTGGCCGAAGTGTCTGGTATCGTGAGCTTTGGTAAAGAAACCAAAGGTAAGAACCGTTTGGTGATTACACCTGATGATGGTTCTGAGATCTACGAAGAATTGATTCCAAAATGGCGTCAAATCAACGTGTTCGAAGGTGAGCATGTCAACCGTGGTGAAACCATTTCTGATGGTCCACAAAACCCGCATGACATCTTACGTTTGAAAGGCGAAGTGGCGTTGACCAACTACATCGTGAACGAAGTTCAAGACGTTTACCGTCTCCAAGGTGTAAAAATCAACGATAAGCACATTGAAGTCATCGTACGTCAAATGTTGCGTAAAGTAGACATCACCGATGGTGGCGATACCAGCTTCATCAAAGGCGAACAAGTGGATTATATCCGTGTTGTTCAAGAGAACCAAGCTGTCTTGGCGCAAAACAAATTCCCTGCGAAATTTGAGCGTCAATTAATGGGTATTACCAAAGCATCGCTTTCGACTGACTCATTTATCTCGGCAGCATCGTTCCAAGAAACGACGCGCGTGTTAACCGAAGCAGCTGTAACAGGTAAAGAAGATGATCTACGCGGTCTCAAAGAGAACGTTGTGGTGGGTCGTTTGATTCCAGCCGGTACAGGTTTGGCGTATCACCTTGAACGTCGTCGTCAGGAAGCGGAAGCGGCAGAATTTGAACTGCACAACGACTTTAGTGACGTTGACCAAGCGTTCAGTCAAGCATTGAACCAAGAACAGTTCTAATCTAAGTAGATTGCAAAAAAGGCACCTTCGGGTGCCTTTTTTTATATCGATGAATTGAATGTGTAAGCAGTTACAAAACTCCTGCATTTTTTTGTAGGAATTAACATTTTGACAAGTATCAATTCACAAAAAATGCTTATGCTGAGTGAAAAGAAAGGAGGATCTTTTCATGAAAAAGACAATAAGTTTAATGGCTACAGCAATCGTTTCAACCGTACTTCTTGCAGGCTGCCAAAATATGAGCCCATCTGATCAACGTATTGGTGCAGCCGCACTGGGCGGTGCCGTTGGTGGTGGTGTGGGTAACCATGTTGGCGGTGGTTTAGGTGCAGGTGTCGGTGCAGCTGCTGGTGCCGGTGTAGGATCAAATGCCAAAGGTGGTAGCCGAAATACCACCACCAGCAGTGCAGTCGGTGCCGGTATTGGTTCGGTGGTCGGTAAAGCTATTTTTGGTGGTGACGGTGGTGCTGCTATTGGTGGCGCAATCGGTGGTGGTGCTGGCGCTGCGATTCAAGAGCGACGCTAAATCTGCCTTATCAAAAGAGACGACTCGGGTCGTCTTTTTTATTGCCGTGATGATTTAGGCTTTTTGCGGCGGATGTATAGCGTTTTATGTACTTCTGCAATACGAATACCAGACTCATCAAATATATTCACCACATAATTACGAATGACGGGCGCATAATTCTCGGCCAATGCTTTAACATGATCAATTTCGTTGGCATCCAGCCGGATATCAGCATACACCGTACTGCGGCCCGGGGCCAGAAAGTGAATCGTGGCAGATTTATCCCAGACAATATATTTAGACCCCAGATGATGCATCAGAATCAGCATGTAAAAAGGGTCAACCATTGAATATAAACTTCCTCCAAAATGTGTACCGACAATATTTTGGTTTTTACGCGTCAGGGGCATTTTGACGCGAATAAAGTAGTTATTCAGGTCGATTTGATCAATCTCAATGCCGGCACCCCGGTAGGGAGAGTAGCGATTGATCATAAACTTGGACACCATGGGTATGGTCTGAAGATGTCTTAAAATATTCATAAGGGTCAATTGTTTTTATATGATGATTATTCATACTAAATAACTATCACTAATCTGGCATTGATGGCAATGCCCAATCCGACTAAAAACATGGTCAATTAAAACAACAAGGACATCGCAATGCATCCTCAGATTTCGACTGTACGCACCACGGATCAACAGACCTTATGCTGTAAAGCATGGGGGCATCCACAATTACCAGCGTTGGTACTGGTACACGGCTATCCTGATAATCAAGAAGTGTGGGAGCCGATTATACAAGAACTGATTCAGCACTTTTATATTGTGACCTATGACGTGCGAGGCGCCGGACAGTCGAGTGTTCCCAAAAAAATCCGGGATTATCGAATGGCGCAATTGTCTCTGGATCTGGAGGCGGTAGTAGATCAGGTTTTAGAAGGGCGACCTTTTCATTTGGCTGCCCATGATTGGGGGTCATTGCAATCGTGGGAATCGGTGACAGATCCAAAATTTAAAGATCGGATTTTATCGTACACCACCATTTCGGGGCCGTGTCTGGATCATGCAGCACACTTGCTGGCCAGTGAACTGAAAAGCCAGCCGTTAAGTGTATTAAAAAAGCTATCAAAATCATGGTATATCGCGGCGTTTCATCTGCCATTTCTGGCACCGTCGGTGTGGCATTTCTTTACCCCACAGAAATGGGGAAAAGTGCTGAGTAGGTTAGAACGCAAGCAAGATTTACCACTCAATCCGAATATTGCACGTGATGGCAAATATGGCATTAATTTATACCGTGCCAATTTTATTCCTGCAATGCGTCATCCGCGCAAGCGTTTTGCGCAGTGTCCAGTACAGGCCTTGGTACTTAAGCATGATGCATTTGTCAGCCCTGAATATATTTTAAACGAAATGCCAAATTGGGTTGATCAGTTTGAATATCAGGAAATTAACGGCAATCATTGGGCCGTGTTGAGCCAGCCGAAATTAGTCGCCGGCCATATTGCACGCTTTGCCCAGCAGCATCATGATGAAAACACCCTGTAAAAGCCCATGAGTATTCCGACAAGATAAACGACAGTCACAGCCCATGCATGGCATGAATCTGCTAAAATATCGCCTTTTATTTTACCTGACCTTGATTCATGAATGCTGTTGTTATTGCGATTGCCGTGATGTTTATCTTGTCACTGGCACGAGTCTCTGTTGTTTTAACGTTGGTGATTTCTGCTGTTGTGGGGGGATTGGTCGCAGGCTTAAGCTTATCCGATACTGTTCAGGCTTTTAATGCTGGACTAGGCGATGGTGCCGAAGTGGCGCTTGCCTATGCGGTTTTGGGTGCATTTGCCTTGGCATTGTCCAAATCTGGATTACCAGATTTGCTGGCGCATAAACTGATCGGTTTACTGGGGATGGAAGCCAGCAAAAAGCGCGAGAAAAAAGTGAAGTATTTATTGCTGAGTATTTTACTGATTGCCGCGATTTTTTCACAAAACCTGATTCCGGTCCATATTGCCTTTATTCCGGTGCTGGTGCCGCCTTTATTGCAGGTCATGAACCATCTGAAGCTGGATCGTCGTGCTGCGGCATGCGTACTCACACTGGGCTTGGTCGGAACCTATATTTTCTTGCCTGTGGGTTTTGGTGCCATCTTTCTTGAACAGATCCTGATGGGGAACATTAATAAAATTGGCGCACAGTACGGCTTGCATGTCGAACGCTGGATGATGCCGATGGGAATGGCCATTCCGGTTATGGGCATGGTTCTGGGAACACTGGTGGCAGTATTTATCAGCTACCGTAAGCCACGCCATTATCAAGATCGTGCCGTCGCCCGCGTGACCACAATTGACCTAGATAAACCGCTTCGTGCCGAAGCGCATGTCACGCATTCTCTTGCCGAAGATGCAGAAGAACTCAAGCAAGAAGCACAGCACGTGCCGTATATTTCCAAGAAAACCCTATTCATGGCGATTTTAGCCATCGCGCTGACCTTGGTTGCGCAGCTGTATTCGGGATCGATGATTTTAGGCGGATTGGTCGGTTTTGCCGTGTTGTCTACCGCGGGCATATTCAAATGGCAAGATGCCGATGATGTGTTTGTACAAGGGATGCGGATGATGGCATTGGTTGGCTTTATCATGATCTCGGCTGCCGGCTTTGCTTCGGTGATGACCCATACCGGTGATATCAACCAGTTGGTCAATGGCGTAGTGCATCTGATTGGTGATAATCATGCTTTGGCTGCATTTCTCATGCTGTTTATCGGTCTGTTTGTCACGATTGGGATTGGTTCATCGTTCTCAAGTGTACCTGTACTGGCTGTGATTTATGTACCCCTCTGTGTACAGTTTGGTTTTTCACCACTTGCGACCATTGCACTGATTGGAACTGCTGCGGCATTGGGTGATGCGGGATCACCTGCATCTGACTCAACCTTGGGCCCAACGGCAGGACTGGGGGTCGACGGTCAGCATGACCATATTTGGGACACTGTGATTCCAACATTTATTCACTTTAATATTCCTTTACTGATCTTTGGCTGGATTGCAGCCATGGTACTTTAATTTATTTATTAACGCGTGAATATAAATCAGTATCTCCTGATTTATGTTCATGCGAAGTTTAATTTAACAACAAATAAAACCTGATTGAAAAGGTTGGGATAAATAAAAAATCAGATTAAATTAATCGGAATTAAATCCTGATAAAAATAATAATAATTAAAAATAAAACCAAGTAATTTTGTATGAATTAAAATAATTTTATTATTAATCATTGGTTTAAAAATAATATTAAAATATATTAATTCTCTATATTGCATTTAAATAAAATCAATGTTTATTATTATAAAAGAGATAGGGGATAATCATGTTTCTTAGAGTTTTTGTTTTATCTTTGCTAGGTGTTTCAGCGCCAGTATTTGCTGGCGAATGGCAAGTTAAAGTGGGTGCAAGTGTTTTGGCACCTTCAAGTGATCATAATACGATGGCCGATGGTGCTGTCACTGAAGCGAAAGCCGATCATGCATTCAGTTTTACACCATCAATCGAATATTTTTTTGCCAATCGCAATATTTCATCTGAGCTTTTATTGGCGACGCCCTTTAAACATAATGTATTGGCACGTGTCGCGGGTGGAGCGCCTGAAACGATTGCGAGCTTTAAACAGTTGCCACCTACACTCACGGTGAAATATCACTTTAAAAATTCTACTGGATTTACGCCATATGTCGGCGTAGGTGCAACCGCACTATTGGCATGGGATGAACAGACCAAAGGTTCACTGGCAGGAACTTCATTAAAGGCAGAACACGCCTATGGGTTTACTGGTCAAGTCGGGTTTAATTTCCAGCCGGCCGATGCAAAACATTGGGGTGTTTTTGCCGATGTGCGTTACGCTGATATTGGTTCTGATTTGAAATGGAATGGTGAAAAAATTGGAACACTTGAAGTTAATCCGTGGGTATATAGCATAGGTTACAGCTATAAGTTTTAATTTAAGTATCAACCATAGCGCAAAATAATAAAAACCATCATAAAAATAACAAGAGAGATAACGGCAATTAAAGGTCTTATTGGAGAGCATAAGACCTTTTTATTTTTTTATAGTGAGATACACAGTGTCACATTTTGTGTTGAAACTTTACCCAATACCACATTTGAATTTTTTAAGCTAAGTATATAAAGCCTTAAAATGAGAATTAAAATATGCGTCGTTCAGCTTTTATCATGTTCACGTGGTGTGGTTTGATGTTTGCGGGTGCGGCTTCTGCTGCAAGTTTTCCCTGTGAAAAAGCCCAGCTTCGCTCGGAGAAAACCATTTGCCAGACTCGCTCACTCAATGATGCCGATGTAAAAATGGCCACCACCTACGCAATTGTATTGCATGCATTGCCTATGGGAGGGCGTGATGCCGAAAAAGGCATGCAGTATCAATGGCTCAAACAGCGCAATACTTGCGGTTCAAACACGGGCTGTTTAAGTCGAAGCTATGCATCGCGTCAGCAACACCTCGATGACATCATTCAAAATCGTGTTTTGAGTCATGGGCCATTCTAATTGATCAAAAAATCTTTAGGACTACCATTGAAAATTAATCTAGGCACTCCAATACATAGCACATTACATAACAACATGTTGTGATCTATTAAGGAGTGTCCTATGAGTGAGCAAACGAGCACATCACAAAATTATAGCTTTCAAGCCGAAGTTGCACAGTTACTGCATCTGGTGACCCACTCACTGTATTCGAATCCTGAAATTTTCTTACGTGAGTTGATTTCCAATGCGTCCGATGCTTGCGACAAACTGCGTTTTGAAGGCATCAATCATCCGGAATATTATGAAAACGATTCGGCACTGCGTGTGCGCGTGCGTCTGGACAAAGACAACCGCACCTTAACTATCAGTGACAACGGCATTGGCTTGAGCCAGCAAGAAGCGATTGACAACTTGGGTACGATTGCTAAATCGGGAACCAAAGACTTTATGTCTAAGCTAACCGGCGATCAAAAATCTGATGCACAATTGATTGGTCAGTTTGGTGTTGGCTTTTACTCAGGCTTTATTGTGGCCGACAAAATTACGGTAGAGTCGCGTCGTGCCGGGTCTGATGCACAAGACGGTGTTCGCTGGATTAGCGGCGGAACGGGTGAATTTGAAGTACAGCAAATCACCAAGGATTCACGTGGAACCGACATCATTTTGCATTTGCGTGACGATGCACTGGACTATTTAGAATCTTGGAAAGTTAAGCAGATTATTAATAAATACTCTGACCACATCAGCTTGCCAATCGAGATGCAAAAAGAAGTATGGCAACAAGAAGAAGCTGCTGAGGGAGAGGAAGCGAAACCGGGTCAGTATGTGAAGACTGACGAATGGGAAGCCATTAACTCGGCGAGCGCATTATGGACCCGCAGTAAAAGCGAGATCACTGACGAGCAGTACATCGAGTTTTATAAAAATGCAACGCATGATTTTGAAGCACCGCTTGCATGGACACATAACCGCGTAGAAGGCAATACCGAGTACACTCAGTTGCTGTATATTCCGGCCAAAGCCTCACAAGATATTTTTACCCGTGAAGCCAAAGCAGGCATTAAGCTGTATGTGAAGCGCGTCTTTATTATGGACGATGCGGATAACCTAATTCCAAACTACTTACGTTTCGTTAAAGGTGTGATCGACAGTGCCGATTTACCACTGAACGTGAGCCGTGAGCTGTTACAAGAAAGCCGTGATGTCAAAACCATCCGTGAAGGCAACACGCGCCGTATTTTGAATGTATTGGATGGTTTGGCAAAGTCTGAAGATGAAAAAGATCAGGAAAAATTCAAGACCTTTTATGCCGAATTCGGTTCTGTACTCAAAGAAGGCTTGGGTGAAGACTTTAGTAACCGTGAACGTATTTTAAAGCTTTTACGTTATGCAACTTCGACTAACGATGAGATCAGCACCTCGTTTGCCGACTATAAAGCGCGTATGAAAGAGGGCCAAAAAGCCATCTACTATGTTACGGCAGAGAGTTTAAATGCAGCCAAACATTCTCCACAGCTTGAGTTGTTTAAGAAAAAAGGCATTGAAGTCTTGTTGATGTCGGAGCGTGTGGATGAATGGGCAATGAACTTTGTGCATGAGTTTGACGGTGTGGCACTGCAAAACGTGTCGAAAGGTGCGGTTGATCTGGGCGATCTGCAAGATGCCGAAGAGAAAAAAGCACTTGAAGAAGCTGCCGAACAATTCAAGCCAGTGGTCGATAAATTATCGGATTCACTCAAGGCAAAAACCAAAGAAGTGCGCGTGACTACACGTCTGGTGGATTCGCCTGCTTGCTTGGTGACCAGTGACGGTGAACTTTCACCTCAGTTGGTTCGTATGCTGAAACAAGCAGGGCAGCCTGTACCTGAAAGCAAGCCAATTTTAGAAATCAATCCAGCGCATCCATTGGTACAAAAGCTCGAACATGCAGCGCAGTTCGATGATCTGGCCAATGTCATCTTTGATCAAGCCGTGATTGCTGAAGGTGGTTTACCGGAAGATCCAGCCGCTTATGTAAAACGTATCAACAGTTTGCTGCTAAGCTAACAGTAAAGCCCCGATTTCGTATCGGGGCTTTTTTTAATTGTGGATAACGTCAAACTTATCCACAATTCTCATCTATACTAAAAATTGGCCTCAAAACTCATTTGATAACTAAAGTGATAGCCATTTTGATCGGTCAGATCATCGGTATAATTCAGATCATTTTGCATAAATAACCAGTTACGCCATAACGGGCGTCGCCAAGACAAATAAGGGCCCCATTGGCTCAGAAGTACATCTTTCTTCTGTTTTTCATAAATTCCTGAGGTTAATACACCATAGGTCACTTTATCTTTACCGCTTAAACTGAGCTGATGAAAGGTGGTATTACGCCATGTAAAATCTTCATCCTGTGTTTTGGTCACATTAAACTGGCTGGCAAATAGCGTGCTGTCGCTTAATTTTTGTTTGAGATTCAGATTGGTTTCACTGTAATTTTTACTGCTCGAACCGTAGCGGAATACTTGCTCGGTATCTAAATCTAAATGATGCATCAATATCCATTTCTTTTTAGCCAGAAACTGGACATAGACATCTGAACTTGAATTTGCACCCAAATCGAGATCATTGGAAAAAGGCAATAAGCTTGAAAGTGTCGACCAACTGGCTGAAAAAGGGTTGGGTGCGGTCGACTCGGCCCGATGTGTTTTTGAGTTCTTTTTGGTTTTGCCAAAGCGTTTGACGGGCTGCGCATAATGCTGCTGCGTGCGTTGCCACAATGAATCTTGTCCAAAGACTTCAAGTAAACGTTGATTTAAAACTTGAGGATCTTCAAAAGACGATGCAACCTCAGACACTGATGCGTTGCTTTCGGTTTCGCAGTGCTGATCAGAAGACCTGACCAAAAGATACTTTAAAGACGAACCATTACTCAGCAATTGCATGCCGTAGTAAATGCTGAGCATGCCCATTGTGATAAAACTTAAAGAGATCACATGCCGTTGAGTCATCGTTTAAAAAAACATAAATCATGAACGGCACACTATAGGCAATCAAGCTTAATAAATGCTTTAAGCTCAGACCATTACTCAGCTATATCACTGCCAAATTAAACTGTATTTGGCAGCCAGTACATCGACTTAAAAAATAGCTTCCAATCGTACAAAGGTACTCAGATAATGACTACGATCTTCACGATGATCATTGAGGTAATTGAGATCACCTTGCACATAAAACCACTCCCGCCATACCGGTTGACGCCATGACATAAACGGTCCCCAGCTATTGAGGCGTAAATCGTTGTCGTTGTAATAGCCGCCCATATAAATGCCATAGTTAAATCGCTGATTGGCAAAAAACTGATGCTGACGAAACAGGCGGTTGTCCCACCACCAGTCATCTTCTTGTTCATCGGCATGTGTTAGGCTAAATTGATTCGACAAAAAAGCTTCGTTTGGGCGAGCATGGGTGAGTTCTAAGTTGGTTCGGAAATAGTTTTTGCTGTCGATACCGTAGCGATAGATTTGTTCGGCATAAAATGAAAAATCATTACGTAATACCCACGCGCGTTTGGCTTTAAGTCTGACATAAATGTCATCGCCTGAGCGAATCCCTAAATCGGCATCGGTTTCAAAGGGAAGCTTTTTCGCAAAATCTGACCAGCGCAGAGCAATGGAACTGTTGTTGTCTCTGGTCTGGCGGGTATCGAGGCGCTTGTTATCGGCATTGGGTTCGATGTTAGTATTGGCAATGTTATTTTCAAACTCGTTATCGAGCGACTCATCCCCAAACACCACACTAAAGCGACGTTCTAAAGTGGGAAGCTTAATTTTACCTCGAATACGTGGTTTGACTTCGAAGCCGTTATATTTATCCCAGTAATTATCCAGCATCACACGTAGCGTGGCATTGGCGGGTTTATTGGGGTCGATATCACCAAACCAGTCATCAATTTTAACTGAAGTATGATCAGCCCAATCGCGAATTTGTTTTTGCTTACGATCCACCCAGGTTTTGTTTTCGGTTTCGTTCACTGACGGCACCATGACCTGATCGGATTCCTTCGGCAACATGGTCGGCATGGCATCTACCCATGCCGGAATATAATCCAGAAGATTCTTTTCATTACTTTGATTTAATTGCCGAAGTTCGACTGGATAGGCCACTGAGGTGGGAGGAATGTCTGGATTACTCGGTAAAACCAAGTCAGCGCTGGCTGTGCTGGTTACGGTACTTTCGGCCCAAGCAGATGGAAGGCCGGCACCAATCAAACACGTTGAAACCGCCCCGAAAATCCATGCTTTTTGTTGTGTTTTCATCATGTATCAAATCGTTATTATCAAACTTATACTGGTCACTGTTGTTGATTTGGCATGTAAAATCAAGACAATCAACAAAATAAAATAAATTTAATAACATAAGCCTCTTTAACTCAAGCATGATTCAGGCTTTAATCAAAAGGTTGCTTGATACGCATAGAAAAATGCCCCTCATTTGAAGGGCATATTGATCATGAAATAAATATGATGATTAAACACAATCATTGATTATGATTAAGCTGTTTTAGCACAGCGTCGAGAATAGAGTTTACCTGCAACTCCCCCAATCAGGGCACCGCTAAATGTACCAAATACTGGCAGGACACTGCCTGCAACAGCACCAATCACAGCACCTTTAACCGTTGGAGAAAAGCGAGATGTTTTCTTCGCTACAGGTTGCTCCGGTTGATCAGATGGTTCAACAGAATTAAGTGGGCGTGCTGTGTCTTGATTCTCTAATGTCGTCATTGTTTATCCCTCTTGTTTAAAATACAGATTTGATTCGATATCGCGCCAAAGCGAACGAATCATATTGCTTAAACATTCATCTAAACACAAAAGCAGGGTGTGCGTGTGGTGAACATGTTAAGTTCGCAAGGGCTTCAGTTAAAAATGACAATGTTTGATTACAACAGCAGATCTCTTGGTAATTCACGTTAAGCTATGTAATAAAAATGCAATAAAAAAGCCTTCTAATCCCTAGAAGGCTTTTTTAAGAAAAAGTTCTCAATGATCGAGAGCAAAATAAGAAACTACAGCGCATGAATACAATAAATTCAAGAGTTGTATCTTAAAAAGAAAGTTCTGCCATGTATAGTCATATTTTTGCAACGCTGCATTGCAGTTTTGCTTAATAATTGTTCAATAATCGTGAAATGTGCTACACCACAAATTTGATTAGTGATTTGTATCACATTTTTCATCTGAGCAGGTATTGGCATCTGTTGGCGATTGCTGTTCAGTTTGTGCCAAGCTCTGATTGAGAACTTGCAGAAAAACTTCACGCGGCTGTGCACCTGAAAGTGCAAATTTTTGATCGAACACAAAAAAAGGAACACCTGAAATATTCAGTTGCTCATGCGCGATTTTCTCATCGTGACGAACAAAGTCAGCCAACTCGTCACTTTGCAGTACGTATTCGACCTCGGCATGATCTAAGCCGATCCGTGATGCAATCTCTTCAACCACTTCGCGTTCGCCAATCGATAAACCTTCGGTCATGTAAGCGTGAAAAAAGGCTTCCTTGGCCTGATTGCCCAAGCCTTTGCTTTGCGCCAGGTGAATGATGCGATGCGCATCGAAGCTATTGCCAGAGTTGGCTTTTTGCCATTGAAAATCAATCCCTTCCTCGGCTGCCATTTGCGCAATGTTTTGCTGCATCTGTTGCATCTCCTCGACACTTCGACCGTATTTTTTGGCCAAGCGTTCGGTATTTGAGGTGTCGTGATGTGCGGGTGCATCTGGATCAAGCTCAAAACTATGCCAGTGAATGTCCAGTTCCACTCCAGCTTCGGCAGCCACATGCTCAAGGCGTTTTTTACCAATATAACAAAATGGGCAGACCACATCGGACCAAATATCTACGCGCATAGTAACATCTCAAAAAATCACAGATTCTCCATCATAAGCATGAAATAATCAGAGATAAAGGCATAAAGATGTAATTGCCTGTTGCGTCGTATGCAATACACCCATTTTATGAAATGATCACGTATCAATAACAACAGCGAGCAATCAACAACAACAAGATGAAGGAGTGGAGTATGCGCCGTTTTCAGATCATCATCGCAATCCTGATTGTGATCCTGTCCCTTGGTTTTTTTTCTTATCACTATATTCAACAGCAACAGCTCAAAGACACCAGTCAGATGTTTGATCAGGTCATGTCTGAAAAAATGGCGCTGCTTTATGATCAGGCACAAGACTGGTCTAAGCCTGTACAACTAGATATTCATGATCGCCGATTGGCGGGAAATTATAAAAAGATTTCCGAGTTTTTACTGAATTACTGGGTACAAAACATCAATGCACGTAATGCTTATTTACGTGCCCTCAAGGCAGCCCAGTGGGATACCTTTTTAGATGTGACACGGCTTGAGCAAGATCAGAAACAGCAGTATGCGCAAACACAAAAGATGCTCAATGATGTTCGGCAGGCATCCGTGCTGTATCAAAATCAATATGAACAGATTCATCAAGCTTTTCTGGCCGAGGCCAAAACCTTGTCGGTAGAACCAGATATGCGGATTTTGCTAGAAAAGAAACTTGGCAGTAACCAGAAAGTCGATCAGGATCATGCCATTTTCTTGCTGGAAATGCAGATTCTAGATAAAGCCGATGCCATGTTTGCCATTTTAAAAACCCATGCATGGGAACGAAACGGCAAAAAAATTCTGTTTCGAGACACCGCGCAGGTGAAGGCGTTTAATCAGTTATATCAGGATGTATTACGCCTCAATGCCAAAATTGAGAGTATTAGAAAGCGCAATATGGCTGCGCTTGATCAGCAGTTAAAAGATGCAAATTGATTGAGTTAAGGAGCAGCTCATGCAACATGTATATGTACTTCATGGTTACTCTGCCTCACCAGAGGATCATTGGTTTCAAGATATTAAAAATCAGTTAAATGGTGATCACACACAAGTTACCTTAATTCACTTTCCAGATTCAGCTTATCCAGATGTAAAGGCATGGCAAGGCACGCTTGACCATCACATCCCTAAAATTGATGACACTACATTCTTTGTCGCGCATAGTTTGGGAGTTATCAGTCTGTTGCATTTTTTTCATCGGCACCAAATACAGTATTTGGGAGGAATGTTGCTGGTTTCTGGCTTTCGAGAAGCTTTACCCGCATTACCAGAACTAGATGATTATGTTGCGCAGAGTCAACAGATTCCGCAAACTCTTCAACTCAGGGCTGGCGCCTATATGTATTTGTCGGATCATGATGCTTATGTCCCTCCAGAGTGGAGTATTCGCTTGGCGCTGGAGCTGAATATACCATATGAACAAATTGCACACGCGGGACATTTTCTGGCAGAAGATGGTTACACTACGTTTCCAGCATTGGTCAAACGCTTACATCATATGCTACGGGCATAAAAAACCCCGCAATTTGCGGGGTTTTTCTTTTATTTGAAAGTCATATTAAACACGTTCGATAATGGTCGCGATGCCTTGGCCCAAACCGATACACATGGTGGCAAGACCAATTTGCGTGTCTTGTTGTTCCATCACATTCAGTAGGGTAGTGGTAATACGCGCACCCGAGCAGCCTAAAGGATGGCCCAGTGCAATCGCACCACCGTTTAAGTTGATGATGTCTTGCTTTTCATACACACCCAAACCTTTCATGACCGAAAGACCCTGAGCAGCAAAAGCTTCATTCAATTCGATGGTCTGAATATCTGCCATGCTCAAGCCCGCACGTTTGAGTGCTTTTTGAGTGGCTGGCACAGGGCCATAACCCATGATTGCTGCGTCACAGCCAGCAACCGCCATTGAGCGAATCACGGCACGCGGTTTTAAGCCGAGGGCTTGCGCACGTTCTGCCGACATCAAGAGCATCGCAGAGGCACCATCAGACAATGCAGATGATGTGGCTGCTGTTACGGTGCCGCCTTTCGGATCGAATACAGGACGCAACGCCTTAAATGCTTCTAAGTTGGCATCTGGACGAATCACTTCATCGATGTCGCAAAGGATTTTAAAGCCATTGGCATCGTGGCCTTCAACACCCACAATTTCATGTTTAAAACGACCTTCTTGCGTCGCAGCCCAAGCACGGCGGTGTGACTCTACACCAAACGCATCTTGCTCTTCACGGGTAATACCGTTCATGCGTCCGAGCATTTCTGCAGTTAAGCCCATCATGTTGGATGCTTTGGCATAGTGCTTCGAGGCTTCTGGGTTAAGATCGATACCATGCATCATACCGACGTGGCCCATATGCTCGACACCCCCAATGATAAAGATATCACCTTGGTTGGTGGCAATTTGCGCCGCCGCAGTATGAATTGCCTGCATCGATGAACCGCACAAACGGTTGACGGTTTGCCCTGCAACCGTTTTAGGCAAATCGGCCAATAGACCAATATTACGGGCAATGTTCATCCCTTGTTCGAGTGTCTGATTCACACAGCCCCAGATCAAGTCTTCTACTTCATTGACATCAAATTGGTTACGTGCAACCAGCGCACGTACCAATTCTGCAGATAGGCTGTCGGCACGTACATTTCGGAACATCCCGTTTTTAGATTTGCCCATGGCAGAACGAACACCATCAACAATCACAACGTCACGTGGATTTAAAGTAGTCATTCACGTTGCTCCCTTAACCGTAAAATTTCTTGTTGTTTTCAGCCATATCGCGCAGCATTTGCGGTGCTTCGTACGCTTTGCCGAGATGTGCATATTTGTTGCAAAGCGCAACGTATTCTGGCACGCCAGTCTGATCGATATAGCGGCATGGGCCACCACGGAACGGCGGGAAGCCAATGCCCATAATCATGGCCATATCCGCTTCAGCAGGAGTGGCGACGATGTTGTCTTCGAGGCAACGAACCGTTTCGTTACACAGTGCCAGCATCATGCGGTCAATGATTTCTTGCGGATCAAACTCGTGTTTTTCACTTGTCACAACCGATGCAATCACTTCATAGGCGCTTGGGTCAACCGTTTTGGCTTTCTTGCCTTTTTTGTCGAGTTCATACTTATAAAAGCCGACATCATTTTTCTGGCCCAGACGTTTGGCTTCGTACATGGTCTGGATTGAACCTTTAAAGTCTGGTTTCATACGGTCAGGGAAGCCTTCTGCCATTACTTCGGCGCCGTGCACACCCGTATCGATCCCCACCACATCCATCAGGTAAGCAGGGCCCATTGGCCAGCCAAATTTTTCCATAACTTTGTCGATTTGCTGGAAATCTGCACCGTCTTTAAGTAACAAATCAAATGCACCAAAGTACGGGAACAACACACGGTTGACCAAGAAACCCGGACAGTCATTCACCACAATTGGGGTTTTGCCCATTTTTTGTGCCAGAACAACGGTCGTTGCAACCGCTTCATCGGAGGTTTGTTCACCCCGGATGACTTCGACCAGTGGCATCATGTGCACCGGATTGAAAAAGTGCATACCGACAAAATTTTCCGGACGCTTTAACGCTTTGGCCAAACGTGTAATCGAAATGGTCGAGGTATTTGAGGCAAGAATGGTGTTATCACGGACTTTGGCTTCGGTGTCGGCCAGTACCGCTTCCTTGATTTTTGGATTTTCGGTCACCGCTTCAATCACGATATCGACGTCTTTAAACTCGTCGTAGCTCAAGCTTGGACGAATTCGCGCCAGTGTTTCACCCATTTGAGCCGGCTTCATTTTTTTGCGTTCAACTTGTTTGGTTAACAGGTTGTTGGCTTCTGACATTCCAAGCGCGAGCTGAGGGTTCCCAATATCTTTCATGATAATTGGCGTGCCTTTGCTGGCAGCTTGATAGGCAATCCCGCCGCCCATAATCCCGGCGCCCAATACAGCAGCTTGATTAACAGGGTGCGCGCCTTTTTCGTGTTTTTTCGATACTTTCTTGATGATTTGGTCGTTGAGGAACAAACCAATCAGTGCTTCAGCTTGCGCAGTGACCGCAGCTTTGGCAAAGCCTTCTGCTTCAACCTTCAGCGCATCATCACGGCTGAGGCTTGCACCGGCCTGCAATGAATCAATCATGAGTTTAGGTGCAGGGTATTGCGCTGGATTGGCTTTGGCCAAAACGGCACCTTTCGCAGTATTAAACGCCATCATTTGTTCAAGCGGTGCCAGTTTAACTGGATCGATTTTTTCCTGACGCTTGGCTTTCCAGTTCAGACGTCCAGCGAGAGCTTGTTTCACCAGATCAATTGCAGCATCTTGTAATTTGTCGGCAGCGACCACGGCATCGACAGCACCATCTTTTAAAGCAGCGGCCGGTTTTTTCGGTGCGGCCATTGCAATCCATTCGACTGCATTGTCAATCCCGATCAAACGGCTCAAACGCACGGTACCACCAAAGCCCGGGAAAATTCCCAGTTTGATTTCTGGTAAACCAACCTGTGCGCTTTCAGACATCACACGGTAATCGCACACCAAGCACATTTCAAAGCCACCACCTAATGCCATGCCATTAATGGCAGCGACTTTAGGGATGTCTAGATCTTCAAAGCTGTTAAAAATCTCATGAACAGGTAAAGCCCACTCCACAATCGCGCTTTCGCCCTGTGCAAAGTTATCGCCAAATTCGGTAATGTCGGCACCTACAATAAAGGTCGATTTGCCGCTGGTGACGATCAAACCTTTTACTTCAGAATGGTTTTTAACTGCTTCGATGGCAGCTTTAAAATCGTCTAGGGTTGCACGGTTAAACTTGTTGACTGACTCACCTTGTAAGTCAAAGCGGAATTCTGCAATTCCGTCCTGAAGCATTTGGACGGTAATGGCATTGCCAGCGTGGATCATGCCTGATCTCCTTTATTCTGGAGGATTTATACGTTGATGTTGTGACGTGTATATTGCGTTATACAGTGAAAATACCTCGTCAATCTTACGATAACTATATCGAAAAAGAATCTAACAAGTTGTATCTAGTCGTGACGCAAGGGTCACCTATTTTTCACGGGTCATTTGGGTGAATATACTTAAAAACCCATACATATTCGTGTTGAGTAATTTTATCACTATGATTTATCTATTTTTTTATAAGTGATTTTGTACATTAAACCTAGTCTTCACTCAAATTTAAAAGTTGTGTTTTTGTAATAAGACTGTCAATAAAGTCAATTCGCCATTTTGAATGGATTTTTTTATGCTGGATTTTACCTTTATAAAGTCATTCATTCAGAGCAGGATACATTGGGTAGATGATCAAAACATAAGTTGTTAAAATACGCGCAATCTTTTTTGAGTGGGTCTTCATGATTAAGTGGATCATATTGGCGATTTTTGTGATATCAGCGTTGTATATCCAGCATCGCGGTAAAGTACGACATTCGTTTTATCGTCAGTTTTTCGACCATTCGACTTTGCTTGCCCCGATTAATTTCTTGATGTACTTATTTTCAAAAGTGCCCAACCAGCCGTATATCGATACCCAACATTTTAAAGATTTAAAAGTGCTGGATGAAAACTGGGAAATGATTCGCGATGAAGCACAGGCCTTATATCAGCAAGGTGGCATCAAAGCATCGAGTACCTACAATGATTTAGGCTTTAATTCATTTTTTAAAACAGGCTGGAAGCGTTTTTATTTAAAATGGTACGACTCTGCGCATCCATCGGCGGCAGAACTGTGCCCAAAAACCACGGCGCTACTCAAAACCTTACCGACGATTAAAGCGGCCATGTTTACTGAACTGGCGCCAAACAGCCGTCTGGTACGCCATCGTGATCCCTATGCTGGCTCATTACGCTACCATTTAGGTTTGATCACTCCCAATGATGATCGTTGCTTTATCGATGTCGATGGACAGCGTTATTCATGGCGTGATGGTGAAAGCGTGGTGTTTGATGAAACCTATATTCATTATGCTGAAAATACCACAGACCAAAACCGGATTATTTTCTTTGCCGATGTAGAGCGCCCACTCAAAACCCGTCTCATGGAAAAATTTAACCACTGGTTTGGTAAAAACGTGATGACCGCAGCCAGCTCACCGAACGAAACGGGTGATAAAACGGGTGGCCTCAATAAAGCCTTTGGTTATGTTTATCAGATCCGAATCAAGGCCAAGGCACTCAAAGCCAAAAACCGCAAATTGTACTATGTGCTGAAATGGGCGCTGATGCTGGGTATTTTCTTCCTGATTTTCGTACGCCCTTATGTGTTTTAAGGGATAAAATCAAACGTCCTGCGGGGCGTTTTTTTATTGAAGTACACACTTCAAGGCTGTTGTGTGAACCGCGTCGCGGGCTCAAGAAATTGTTACAACTATTAAAGTTCAATTCATAAAGTTTGGTTCTACAATGGCACCGTTTTGAAAAAGTGGTTCTTCGAAGTAGGTTTTTACAATGGCTCATGTTCATCACGCAGTCCATGTTCACCATGTGCAGGTGGCTGAAAAAAAAAGTGCGAATGTACATCATCACGCTCGCCCGCAGACGACGCATAAAAAATCTGCGTCGCATCATGCAGCACATAAAACGCAAAGTAGCCATTCAAGTACCACACATCGTAAAAGCCATAGTACGCATAGCGCAGGGCATCATAAAAAGCATGTCAGCCGCGATATCGATTTACATAAATTTTCCCATAAGCTTGAAAGTATTTCCGCGCGCCATAGCAAGAAAAAATGTGCACGCAATATCCGCATTGCCTTGCAAACGGCAGGTGCCGATGTATCCAAACATCCTGTCGCTGCATCGGACTGGGGACATACTTTAGAAAAAAACGGCTATAAAAAGATTAAACCGGCTTTTGGTCATCCGCAACCGGGCGATATTTATATCATTCAGCGTACAGGCGATCATGTTTATGGTCACATTGCCGGTTATACGGGCAATGGCTGGATTTCAGATTTCCGTCAAAAAAACTATGCGGTATATAAAGAAAAAGATTTGAAATACACATATTACCGTCTTGAGTCTTAGATCAGTTTAAGCACGCGTTATGATCTGATTTACAGTGATGGCTTGAAAACAACGTATGGAACCGTCACATTAACAGTCTGACCTTTAGCTAAGACCATGATTGTGAATTCAAACGCGCGTCCACATATTGAAAAACTGCTCGCCAACATGACCCAATTGCCTGGGGTGTATCGCATGTTGGGTAAAGACGGCGAACTGCTTTACGTGGGTAAAGCTAAAAATCTGAAAAACCGTGTCTCCAGCTATTTTGTCAAAACCATTGAGCACCCCAAAACGCAGGCATTGGTGGCGCGTATCTATGATATCGAGACTTTGGTCACGCGTTCGGAAACCGAAGCGCTTCTGCTTGAACAAAACCTGATTAAACAGCATCGTCCGCCTTACAATATCATGCTGCGCGACGATAAATCCTATGTGTACATTTTTGTTTCGAGCGACAAACCGTATCCGCGGATTGCCAGTGGTCGTGGCAAAGGCAAACATCAAATCGGCAAGTTTTTTGGGCCTTACCCGAGTGCCTATAGTGCCCGCGATACATTACTGGTGTTACAAAAACTATTTAATGTACGCCAGTGCGAAAATAGCTATTTTGCACAGCGTAAACGGCCGTGTTTGCAGTATCAGATCAAGCGATGTTCGGCACCGTGTGTGGGGCTGATTTCACCTGAAGACTATAAACAAGATGTCGAAAACTCGATTCGGTTTTTACAAGGCGATACCAAAGAGCTGAATCAAGAGCTGATTGCCAAAATGGAAGAGGCAGCCGAGCAACTGGCATTTGAAAAGGCAGTATTTTATCGCGATCGACTGGGGTTGCTGCGTGAAGTGCAGGCACAGCAGGCGGTGTTTAAAATTAAAGGTGAGGCCGATATTTTGGCGATTGCCTTTCAGGCTGGCGTGACCTGTGTGCAAATCATGCACGTCCGCAATGGACGCATGCTTGGTGGAAAAAGTTATTTTCCGGATATGCTCAGTGATGATCTGGGACAAATGCTCAGTGATTTTATGGCCAACTTTTACTTTCAGGTGGCCGATGAAATTCCGGTAGAATTAATTGTGAATATGGAGTTGCCGGATAAAAAAGAGCTGGAGCAGGCATTTCAGACCGAATTTGGTAAGAAAATCCAGATCAAGCACAAGGTGCGTGAAACCCGAGCTGAATGGCAAGAACTGGCTGTGATGAATGTGCAGCATGCCATTAAAGGCCAGCTCAGTAATCATCTAGAGCTGAATGAGCGCTTTTATCAGCTTGAACAGGTGGTTGGGCGTCCGATCGATCGAATTGAATGTTTTGATATTAGCCATACCATGGGCGAAGCGACGATTGCCTCATGTGTGGTCTTCGATCAAGGCGGTGCACGTAAACGCGATTATCGTCAGTTTTCCATTGAAGATATTACCGCTGGTGATGACTATGCGGCCATGCGTCAGGCGCTCACGCGGCGCTATAAAAAGAATTTGTTGCCCGATTTATTGCTGATTGATGGGGGGAAGGGACAGTTACATATGGCCATGGAAGTGATGCAGCAGTTGGGGCTAGATGCTTTTATGATTGGCGTTTCAAAAGGCGAGGGGCGTAAACCTGGTCTGGAAACCCTGCATTTTACCGATGGCAGCAAAATTCAACTTCCAGAAGACCATAAAGCACTGCATTTGATTCAGCAGGTGCGTGATGAAGCGCACCGCTTTGCGATTACGCGCCATCGCGCCAAACGTGATAAGCGACGCGCATCGTCGGTACTTGAAGCTATTCCGGGCTTAGGGCCGAAGCGCCGTCGTGATTTGCTCACGCATTTTGGCGGCATTCAGGGTGTACTCAAGGCCTCTGAAAAAGAACTCACCTTGGTTCCGGGGCTGGGTCCATCTATGGCCCGTACCATTTATAAGATTTTGCACGAGTAAATTGACCAAAAGCATCAGTGACTCTTGGGTCATCTCCCATTTTAGTTTGTTTAAAATCGGTCACAATAGCAGCGAAGAAAAAACAAGAGTGAACTTATGTTGCTAAACGATGCATCACCACAAGTGAATCACCGCAAGGATATTCAGATTTCATCGGGCTGGTCGCAGGGACGTACCGTCTACGGTGGACTGGTTGCCGGTCTATTAATGCAAAATGCACTGGATGTGGTTGCCAATCCACATCAACAAGTTTTAAGTTGCAGTGTAACCTTCGTCGGGCCAGTGAAGGAGGGTGCGGCACAGTTAACTGCCGAGATCTTGCGTAAGGGAAAGTCGGTCACGACCATTGAAGTACGACTGTGGCAGGCAGGTGCGGTTCAAAGTATTTTGCTGGCAAGTTTTGGCGAGCCGCGTTCGTCTGAAATTGTGGTGCATCAGTTACCAGAAGCTCCCGATTATTTGTTGCCAGCGCAACTCTCACGAATGCCTTACGTGCCCTTAATGCCCGAATGCTATCAGCAGTTTGATTTACGCTGGGCCGAAGGGCATTATCCGATTAGCAATAAACTGCCCGATTTTG
The DNA here is from genome assembly GCF_029967895.1 of Acinetobacter sp. V89_7. Lineage (NCBI taxonomy): Bacteria > Pseudomonadati > Pseudomonadota > Gammaproteobacteria > Moraxellales > Moraxellaceae > Acinetobacter > Acinetobacter sp. V89_7. Next base: position 20,309 of record NZ_JASCAJ010000023.1, on the reverse strand, counting down.
GTGGATGGTGCCGATTTGACCCTGAGCTACATGCTGAACGTGCATTTAATGTGGCCGACCTATTGATTTTAATGGATATCTGGCCACCAGGGGTATTGCCGATGTTTCAGCAAATTGCACCGGCCAGCTCGCTGACTTGGCACTTAAGTTTTGTTCGCCCGATTGAATATGCTTTACATGACTGGTTTAAATATAAAGTGGTGACGCAGCACGCCGCGTTTGGTTATGCCACCGAATATGCGCACTTGTGGGATGCACAAAACCGGTTAATTGCGATATCTAGACAGACCGTTACTGTCTTTGCGTAGTCGACACTGTGACACATTTCGTATAAAGTTGGCGGTAGTTAAACATGCATGAAACCTTAATTTGCCATATTGGCATGATCTAATGAGGGGCCTCACAGGCGGTGTCTATGACAACAGGTCGAATCCTGAATATCCCAAATATTTTAACACTTGCTCGAATCGCCCTAATCCCGGTATTTTTGATGTTGGCCTATTGGCCACCAGCCATTGGGGTGAATTTTCATGAGGGGAGTTTTTTACGGCATATCGTGCTGACCGCGATTTTTATTTTGGCGGCAGTGACCGACTGGTTCGACGGCTATTTGGCGCGCGCGCTGAATCAGACTTCGGCGTTTGGTCGTTTTCTGGATCCGGTGGCAGACAAGCTCATGGTGGCATCGGCGCTGATTGTTCTGGTGCAATGGCAACCTACCATTTCTATGGCCTTTGCAGCAATTGTCATCATTTCCAGAGAGATTACCGTATCGGCGCTACGTGAATGGATGGCCGAGCTAGGCGCCAGAACCAATGTTGCAGTGTCGACGGTAGGGAAATATAAAACAGCGTTTCAAATGATTGCGATCAGTGTATTTCTGCTCAACTGGAAGCCACTAGATTTACTGGCGTATGCCTTGCTTTATACCGCGGTTATCCTGACTTTATGGTCGATGTTTATTTATCTGCGTGCCGCATGGCCGTATCTGAAACAGCCTTAAATTAAAGACCTTTCTTCGTGAAAGGTTTTTTTATGGCCAAGTGCAAGAATCGGGTCGATTGCTTGCACCAAGCTGAGATAAAGTACTTCAAGAGCAGGAGAAGAGTGCGATGAAAACTTTATCGACAGCGCAGTTTACGGTGATTGCCGAGGTGATTGCGTATTTATATAGCCATGCATCACAACAGCCCAGCCTTGAAGAAGCTGCCGCTCAGGTTGGCTGGAGTAGCAGTTATTTGCAGCGCCAGTTTCAGGCATGGGTTGGCATTAGCCCCAAAAAATTTATTCAGTACATCAGTGTACAACATGCCAAAGCCTTGCTCTTGCAACAGCATTCGGTGCTCGAAACTGCCCTAGAGACTGGATTATCCGGTACTGGTCGCCTGCATGATTTATTTGTGCATCTTGAAGGTGTATCTCCAGGAGAGTTTAAGCAACTAGGTCATAACATCGAGATTGATTACTCTTATGAGGCGACGCCCTTTGGCGATATTTTTATTGCCAGTAGTGCGCGTGGTGTTTGTTCTGTCCAGTTTGTACTTAATGAACAATCAGCGTGTCCACTCACAACGTTGGCACAGCAATATCCATACGCGCGTTTTCAAGCCCATTCGCGCCACTGGCACACACAAATCGCACAGTGGATTTGTGGTGATTTAAGCGTCAGCCTGTCTCAGAAAATTCCGCTGCGTTTACGTGGTACGCCTTTTCAGCTGAAAGTATGGGAAGCGCTCCTGAAGATTCCAGCAGGGCAACTTTACAGCTATCAGCAAGTGGCTGAACATATGGGACAACCTTCGGCCGTTCGGGCCGTGGCCAGTGCAATTGCTAAAAATCCAATTGCTTATCTGATTCCCTGCCATCGGGTGATTCGCGCGTCGGGCGTTGTCGGGGAGTACCACTGGCACACATCACGTAAATTAGCATTGCTATCTACAGAGCTTGCAATGGTGAGATGACACATGACCTTGGATTTATTCGCTCCTGAGCCGCGGCAGAATATATTGCCTTACGATGGTGATGTACAAGACTACGGGTGTATTTTTAGCCCTGATGAAGCCGACGCTTATTTTCAGTATTTGTTACAGCACTTACACTGGCGTCATGATGAAGCCAAGCTGTATGGTAAGCACTTTGTGACCGCAAGACAGGTGGCGTGGTATGGCGATCGACACTATCGCTACAGCTACTCGGGCGTGATTCGAGATGCATTGACTTGGGACCCTGAACTCCTAAAACTCAAGCATCGCCTTGAGCAGTTGCTGTCAGAGTGCTTTAATTCGTGCTTGGCCAATCGTTATGAAGAAGGCACACAGGGAATGGCATGGCACAGTGATGGCGATATGTCGCTGGCCAAAGAAACCACCATTGCATCACTGAGTTTTGGTGCAACACGGAAATTTTGTTTCCGGCATATGCAGAGCAAGGAAAAAGTCGAGTTGCATTTGCAATCGGGGCAATTGATCGTGATGCGGGGGCAAACCCAGCAGCACTGGCAACATGCGCTCATGAAATCACAAAAAGTTATACAGCCACGAATCAACCTGACCTTTCGCCAATTTCTGCTTTAAAGGATTAGATCACTGTAGATGATGACAGTCGCTTAGGGGTGTTCAATTTGAGACAAAGCCAAAAATTTCTGCTCAATTTGAACGGCGTTGGTTTGCAAAATCTCAATCAGTTTTTCGATATTGATAAATTCAAAGCGATTTTTGGAGGCCACCAAGGTCAGTGCCATGGGCGATTCTTTGCTGTTGGCAAATTTGATCGGAACTGAAAGCCCGGTTACCAACGGATTGAGCTCGCCGTGAGAAATATAATAGCCATCTTTTTTGATTTTTTTCATGCGCTGTAAGAAGCCTTCTTCGTCATGGGCAAAATCGACATCGGCCAACTGGCCAGAAAAGCGCTGATAGTAATCTTGAATCTGGCGTTTGCTGAGCTGCGCCATAATGACTTTAGGTGAAGACCCCATATAGACCGGGCGTGGACAGCCACGACCATAAGACAGTAAGTCGGCGTTTCGAAACACTTCGTGATGGACATCGATACAATAATCACGGTTCAAGTGGGTCAGTAAGCAGCACAGTTCGGTTCGTTCGGCAATTTCGCGCATAAATGGGCTGCTGATTTGTACAATTGGGTCGGTGGTACGAGAAATGTAATCCATGACCGCAATTTTAGGGCCCAGCGTATAGTCACCTGAAGTGCCACTGATGCGCTGTAAAATTTCGCTCGACACCAACTCCTTTAAATAGCGATAACCCGTCGGTTTTGACAAGCCCAGCTCATCACAAATCGTATCGACATTAATGACGGGACGATGAACCGAAAATAAGTCGAGAACTGTCAATATCTTACCAAAACTTGAAAGCGCCATGATGAACTACTTCACTAAATCATACTGAGGAAACGAACCGAAGATTCTTTATAACAAATTGCCTATCATCTTGCAGCGATATTTCACTGAGAGGATTAAATTATCCAAAATTGAACTAAAAAAGTGCAATAAAAATATATTAATTATCATAATAAGATATTTTGTTGACGTATTATGTTTTTTTTGAAACAATATTTGAACCAAAATATCGAATCAAGAAATTTCTGATTGTCGGTTTTTGCGTTTTTCTTCTCTTTCTTCTTCCCTGAAAGAATCTAAAGGTCTGGATCTTCCTGCTCCAGATTAGGCGGTCAACCGCCTTTAAAAAATGTTGAATATTATTTTGATTCGTCAGAACAATAGTAAAACATTTGTAGTCATCGTTATCGTTTTCGATCTAGGCCATGTGGTGGGGTTGTTGAGCACCGCTGTGTCTGATGTAGAGATATATTCATGCTTTGGAAACAGATCTTGGCGTTTCGGCCCAGTCGAATGGATTTGATTTTTGCCGTCAAAACCTTTATCGCCATGATGCTCGCGCTCTATATTGCCTTTTCACTGGATTTGACTTATCCGATGTGGGCCGCGGGCACCGTCATTATCATTGCACAGCCTTATGCGGGTATGGTGTCGTCTAAAGCACTGTATCGTTTATTGGGTACGGTCGCTGGTGGTGCGGTCGCGATCTTTCTCACACCGCACATGATCGATATGCCGATTCTGTTTACCTTCGTGTTGTCGCTCTGGATTGCACTGTGTTTGTATATTTCCCTGCTCGATCGTACACCGCGAAGCTACGTATTTATGCTGGCCGGATACACCACCGCCATGGTGGCCTGTAGCTCGATCAACAGTATTGATACTTATAGCGTTTTTGATATGGCTTTAAGCCGTGTTCTGGAAATTTCGGTGGCGGTGATTTGTAGTGCTGTCGTTTCTGCCACAATTTTTCCAGCGCATCTGGGCACACAACTGCAACGCCGAGTACAAAAAACTTTAGACGATACCCGCGAAGCATTCGAACGTATTTTGACAGATGAACAGCATAGTAGTCAGTACACGCAATTGCTTGCAGGTGTAGCACGTGATACCTCCGATATTCATGGCTTGGCTGTACATTTGGCCTATGAACGAGGCGAATTGCGAGGCATGACCAAACCGTTGCAAGAGCTGTTACACCAGATCACCATGATTGTGGCCAATCTGGTCTCGATGTCTGAGCGTATCGCACAAATGGATGAGCTGGATCTACGTTATCGTCAGGTTTTGCCGCAGCTGCATACGCATGTGGTTCGCTTTTTGCGTGAGCAGCAGGATATCCAAGACGATCAGCTAGATCATTTACCTGCCGAATTTACAACGGATTTTCAGCACTTATTCGAGCTGATTCATCCTTCGCAACGGGTGATGTTGCAGGCTTTTCAAATGGATGTGCGTCATTTTATTCAAAATGTCATGACCATCAAACTCCTCTGGACGCGTATGCAGCGGGGCGATAAACGCATTCCGGATCGGATTGCAGCACTCACGACACAGTATCCAAGTTTACATCGTGATCACGGGATTGCTGTGCGCAGCTCGATTGCAGCAGGTATTGCAACGGCAGCCTCGTTTTTGCTGTGGATTTATAGCGGCTGGCATGCCGGTTATATGATGGCGCAGCTCACAGCGGTGAGTGCCTGTATTTTATCGACGCTCGATAATCCTGTGCCTGCGCTTAAGCTATTTATTAAAGGATCGATCTTATCGGCTGTGTTAACGGTGTTTTATGCCTTTATCATCATGCCGGAAGTGAAAGAATTTTGGCAACTGGCCTTTGTACTGGCACCAATGGCCATTTATTTGCTGTCGATGTTTCCGCAGCCTGCATTGATGGGATTGGCACTGCCGATGCTGATTAACTTTGTGATGAGCTTGAATTTGCAAAACCATTATGCAACCAATGCGGTAGTGCTCATGGACACGGCCATGGCAGGCGTGATGGGGCCGATTATTTCCATTTTAGCGATCCAGTTTATTCGTGCGATGTCTCCCGAGACCAGTGCCACACGCATTTTGGCGTTACATTATAAAGCAATGCGCGAAGCTTTATATTTGCCTTATGGGGTTCGCTTTCGGGTTCATTTACGCAGCATGCTTGATCGCATCGGTATTTTAAATACCAAAATGGTGCAGTCTGATGAGCTGAAGCAGGCGATGAATCGTGCGCTGATTGAAGCCAGTGCTGTGGTGAATTTGAGCCGTATTGCTGAAGTACTGCACGGTGATACAGGCTCTACCGAGTTAAAACGGGCGTTATTTCGTTTTCAACAGTTACTCGATCGGGGCTTTAAAGATCAGGAAAAACGATTAGAAACACCACAGGCTTTGCAAGAGAAATTACTGGCACAAATACAACAGATTGAAACGGTATTGGCAAATGAGCCGAACCTCAGCTTAAAACAGCGTATTGAAGTGAGTATGAACAACATCCGCAGCAGTATTTTTCATGTGCAGCAGAATAAACCAGCCGCGCTGATGTCTAAAGGGGAATGCAATGGGTGAGTTTAATGCATACGGGGTGTACTTTCCGAGCTTTCTGATTCAGGCCATTTGTGCCTTTATCGTCTTTAAAATCGTAACGCGTGGAACCGACCGCCTCATTGCAGCAGGCTGGATTGGATTTCCCGGTGTGTTTAACCTGTGTTTATACATCATCCTGTTGATGGGCATGCACTGGATTTTTCTTTGGCAGTTTGGTCGATGACAGCATCGTTACTAAGTGAAATTGGAACAACGCAATGAGTAAGGTAGATTTACGCAAATTCGTTCGACCCGTGGTCACACTGATCATGGTGATTGTCGCGGTTTTTGTGATTGTGCATTTGTGGAATTACTACAATGCCTCGCCATGGACACGTGACGGGCGAGTGCGTGGCGATGTGGTTCAGGTGTCTTCAGATGTATCAGGACTGGTCACTGAAGTCTTGGTGCACGATAACCAGAGCGTCAAGAAAGGGCAGGTGCTATTTAAAATCGATGTGGCGCGTCAGCAACTCGATGTTGAACAGGCACGATCAGATTTGGCCAAGGCCAAAGCCGGGCTGGCACAGTCACAAGCCAACCTGATTGCGGCAAAGGCCAATTTAGCCAAGACTCAAGCCAATATGGCTTTAGCCGAAAAAAATGCAGCGCGTTATTCAAGTTTGCTCGATGGTGCAATTTCCAAGCAGGAACAAGATCAGGTCTATGCCACACGTGATCAGTCACGTGCCGAGATTGCGCAGATGAAAGCATCTATTGAACAGGCCGAAGCTACCATTACGGAACAAAAATCGTTGATTGATGTGGCCCAAAGTAATTTAAATCTGGCGCAGCTCAATCTGAATCGCTCACAGGTGGTGGCACCAGCAGATGGCACCTTGTCTAACTTCGATTTACAGGTGGGAAATTACGTTAAGACGGGGGACGCAGTAGCCGCCTTGGTCGACCGTAAGCAGCTCTATGTGGTGGGATATTTCGAAGAAACCAAACTCAATCACATTCATGTAGGCGACAAAGCCGTGATCCAGTTGATGGGAGATGATCAAAAAATCAAAGGTCATGTTCAGGGGGTTGCATCGGGCATTGAAGATCGCGAGCGTTCGACCAGTTCAACCTTGCTGGCCAATGTCAATCCGACTTTTACTTGGGTCCGTCTGGCACAGCGTGTACCGGTCAAAATCGTACTTGATGAAGCGCCTCACAATCCACTGGCGTTTGTGGCTGGGCGCACTGCGACAGTCAGTATTGTCGAGTCTGAACAGCAAAAGTAAGTCTTAAAAAAAGGCTCCTCAAAATGTGGAGCCTCATTATTAAGGCGTGATACCTGTCGGGTTGCGATACCAGCTTTGAATCAGTAGTCCCGCAGCCAGACTATCGGCCGCCACCCCTTTGGCGCGCCCCTGACTGTGGTAATGATCGAGTTCATCGCGTGCTTCACGCGTGGTTAAACGTTCATCGACCATCCATGTGATGATATTGGTTTGATGGCGTAAGCGTCTGGCAAACTTACGTGCGCGTGCTGAAAGCTCCGACTCACTATCATCCATATTCAGTGGCAAGCCCACCAAAAATAATGTGGGTTTCCACTCCTGAACGATTTTAAGCAGTTGCTCCCAGTTGGGAATGCCGTCTTTCATGGGAAAGAGGGCCAAAGGCGTGCTGCTTTCGATGGCCGCCTGGCCAATGGCAATTCCCATTTTTTGAGTGCCAAAATCGAATGCCATAATCATGCTGTGTGTAGAAATATCAGGCATGACCAATCTCGGATGATAACCAGTTCCGGTCGACGCCGAGTTTTTTATACGCAGCGTCCCAACGTTCGTCATAAGGTAAGTTAAAAATCAGATCCATATCGGCGTCGCAGACCAGCCAGTCGCCACGAGAGATCTCGTCTTCAAGCTGGTTTTTTGTCCAGCTGGCATAACCCAGCGCAATTTGATAGCGGCCAACCCCTTCGTTATGCGCAATCGCGTCCAAAATATCTTTACTGGTGGTAATGCATAGGTTTTCGCCTACTGCAATCGAGGAGTGCCATACGGGTTGACCGGTATGTAACACGAAACCAGCCTCCGGGCGCAATGGCCCACCTTGCAAAACTTCATGCGGCTGTACGTGATCGGCATCGATGTCCAGATCATTGAGTAACTCACGAACCTGAATGCCCGACGGCCGGTTGATGATCAGGCCCTGAGCACCATCACCATCATGACGTGCCAGATAAATCACGGTATTTGCGAAAAAATCATCGGCCATTTCTGGAGGGGCAATCAGACAACGGTGTGTCAAATATTGTTTGGTCACCTAGACGCTTCTCCTTTAAATCGGTCGCTTTGAAAGATAGATTCTTCTTATCAACATACAAGAGTAAATGGATTTCGCCAATCATTTTCCATGATTTATTTCTATGACCAAATCTCTAGGCATGCTGGAATTTAAGCTGTCTTAACTGTCTGGCGTGCTGTAACGTGGTTTCATTAATTTCCACACCGCCAGACATTCGGGCCAGTTCAAGAACGCGTTGTTGTTCATCGAGTTCGATGATGGTGCTGCTGGCGGGATCGGTTTGTTGTTTCTTGACCAGCAGATGTTGATCGGATTGAGCCGCCACTTGGGCCTGATGGGTGATACACAGTAACTGCACATGCTGCGCCAGATCGGCCAGTAGTCGTCCGACCACTTCGGCTGTGCCACCGCTAATACCCACGTCAATCTCATCGAAGACCAAGACTTCGGCTTCGGTTTTCTCCGCATTCATCACTTGCATCACCAATGCGATGCGCGACAACTCGCCGCCTGATGCCACACGCGCAAGCGGTTGGGGTGGAATCCCTTTATTTGCTGTAAAGAGTAGTTGAATGAAGCTTAAGCCCTCGGCAGACGGTTGCTCCAGCGGTTCAAACTTAAATTCGAAATGTGCCTCCGGCAAGGCTAAAGGTTTCACTTGCTCGGTCAGCTGTTTGGCCAGCGGTTGCGCGGCTTCACGACGAATCTGATCCAGATATTCAGCTTTTTCCAAGAATTCCTGATGGGCAATGTCGACTTGCTCGGCCAGTGTTTCAGGGTCTTCAAGTTGATGTAATTGATCTAGCTCAAGTTGCCACTGTGCATAATCCTGTTTGAGCTGTTCAGGCTGTGTGCGATATTTACGGGCCAGACGATGAAAGACTTCCAAGGTACTGTTGAGTTCTTCCATACGTTCTGGATCGAAGCTTTGGCGGTCGATAAACTGGCGTAAATTGGCCGTGGCATCGTCGATTTCACTTTGTGCATTGAGCAATGAATTATAAATTTCAGACAACTGCTCACTACGACCAGCATGTGACTCAAGCCGACGCAGTAACGAAGCCAATTCTTGGGTAATATTCGGCTCAGCCTCATCGAGTAAATTTAGACCATAGCCACAATCTTGCATGATATGTTCATGATGACTCAGTCGATCAAATTCTTGTTCAAGCTCTTTGTAGTCGATTGCGACTATGTCTTCAAGTTCTTCAATTTGTAATTCCAGTGTGGCGATGCGCTGCTGGCGGGTGGCCTGTGCATCTAGTGCCGCCTGATGCTGACGAATAGTATTTTGCCAGTCATTGTAGGCCTGCTTTACTGCATGTGCGGGCGTGTAAAAGTTGTAGTAACGATCGAGCCAGTGTTTGGGATAGGGCGGTTCAAGTAATTGTTGCTGACTATGCTGACTATACAGTTGTACCAGCAAGCGCCCCAACTCACGTAGTTCAGACAAGCTGCTCGGGCGGCCGTTAATCCAAGCTTTACTCCGGCCAGTGGCGAAAATGACGCGACGCAAATGAATTTCACCGGAGTCATCATCGAGTTCATGCTCTTTGAGCCATTCGGCCTCTGCGCTGTGTTCGCGATAACTGAAAGTTGCGGTGATATCGGCTTTTTCTGCCCCATAGCGCACGTAATTGGTGTCGGTACGCTCGCCCAAACTTGCTGATAAGGCATCTAAAAGCAATGATTTTCCAGCCCCTGTTTCCCCGGTCAGAACGTTAAATCCGTGTTCAATATCCAAGGCAAGGTGATCGGCCAAAGCAAAATTGATAAGAGTTAAATGTGTCAGCATAAACGCATCCAAGGCGCCAAGAGTTTTTTGTTTAAGATGTTTAAGATAGTGAACTTTTGGACTTGTCACAAGAGATTCGTTATTCTAAGTCCATTATAAGAATAGCAAGATTTGTCAGTCAGAAAATGAAAATACGTCTTCCCATACCTAAACCTGTACAAAAAAGTGCGCAATCGCCAAAAAAAGTAGCGCAGCTCAATCAACAGCTTGCAGCACTATCGACACAATTTCGTCGTGCAAGTGCGGCAGCAGATTATCAGCGGGCCTATGAGCTGGTACGGCAGGTGATTGATCTTGTGCCTCAGCATCCGGTGGCCTACATGGATTTGGCCTACACAGAACTTCAGTTAAAGCGTTATTTAGATGCTTATGCGCATTATCAGCACGCCATTACGTTAAGCAACGGATCTGTCGATCCCAATATTTATGACGGACTCTGTGAAGTCTGTTTTGCGCTTAACCGCGCGCAAGACATGCAGCACTTTGGCCGTCTTGCTATTGAGCGTAAACAGCAACAGGCAAGCCAAGAACCAAAATTGACACTGCCACAAGCAGCACCCGAACGCTTTCTGGTAGAAAATCCTAACCAGAATATTATTTCATTTTCATTATTTGGAGATCATCCGCGTTATTGTGAAACCGCAGTATTAAATGTTATTCGAGCCAAAGAACTCTATCCAAATTGGCGCTGCCGCTTTTATGTCGATGATTCAGTGCCGACACCCATTTTGCAGCGATTAAGCCAGCATGGTGCACAGCTCATTAAAGTGACCGAGACTCAGGCTCAGATTTCAGGGTTGTTCTGGCGCTTTTTGGTGATGGATGATCCGCAAGTTAAACGCTTTTTAATCCGCGATGCCGATTCACTGATTTCACCACGAGAGGTTGCAGCCGTTCAGCAATGGCTGGACAGTGACCGCTGGTTTCATGTTATGCGAGATTACTATTCGCACACCGAATTAATCTTGGCGGGGATGTGGGGTGGATGTACAGGCGTTTTTCATCAGGTTGAAGCTTTGATTAGTGATTATATTCATTCCGGACGTTATCTGAATACGCGGGTCATGGATCAGCATTTTTTACGTTATTGTATCTGGCCAACCTTATGTCAGAGTGTTATGACTCATGATCGATATGGATTTGACCCTTCTGCCGAAGCATTTCCAGGCGATCAAAAGCAAGATACGCCAGTAACACTGACCCGACACGCGCATGTGGGAATGAATGAATCGAGTGCAGTGGTCAACGTAACTGTGCCTGATTCAATGGCCCGCCAAATTCAATGGATTTTATACAACAATAAAAAGCAAATTGTGTGTCAGTACCGCGCCACGGTGGATGAATCTGGATCAATCGATCTACATTTGCCAGAATTATATGCGGCGCAGATCCGTGTAAAGGCATGGAATTTGCAGATTTATCCTGTTTAAAACTGATTGATTAGTTATTTCGCCACAATTAAACTACATCTGTCATTACCTCATATAAATGCGACATTTTTTGGAGACGTACGCATGAGTTCTACTCAATTTGATCACGTGAGTGTGATTAAAAAATCAAATGTATATTTTGGTGGTTTATGCATCAGTCACACCGTTCAGTTTGAAGACGGTACAAAAAAAACATTAGGTGTGATTTTACCGACTGAACAGCCACTGACATTTGAAACCCATGTTCCTGAGCGTATGGAAATTATCTCTGGCGAATGTCGCGTGAAAATTGCCGATAATACTGAAAGTGAATTGTTCCGTGCCGGACAATCGTTTTATGTGCCTGGAAATAGCCTATTTAAAATCGAAACTGACGACGTATTAGATTACGTTTGTCATTTAGAAGGCTAACTCATCGGCTGTTAAATCAGTTAAAATGGTCGCGTTAAAAAATCCTGTGAAGCTGGCTTTACAGGATTTTATTTTTTTATCTGTGCTTTTAGAGGGTCACCATGGCTAAACCAGAATATTATTATGGCGTTCATTCGGTGGAGTCATTGTTGGAGTTGGAGCCTGAGCGGGTTTTGACCCTGTTTACACTCAAAGGCCGAGATGATCAGCGCTTGCAAAAAATTTTAGAGCTGGCCGAACCATTTGGGATTAGTGTACAAAAAGCCAGCCGTGATAGCTTGGAAAAACTGGCTGGTTTGCCGTTTCATCAAGGCGTGGTGGCTGCGGTACGCCCACATCCGGTGTTAAATGAAAAAGACTTAGATCAACTGCTCGATCAGCAAGACAATGCCTTGCTTTTGGCTCTCGATCAGGTCACCGATCCGCATAACCTTGGTGCATGTATCCGTACGGCGGCGGCGATGGGCGTGGTGGCGGTGATTGTTCCGCGTGACCGTTCTGCCGGACTCACACCCACTGCACGTAAAGTCGCTGCTGGTGGCGCAGAAAAAGTGAAGTTTATTCAGGTTACCAATTTGGCACGTACATTGGCGCACATTAAAGCGCAGTTCTTTGTCAAAGTTGTGGGCACTATGCTGGATGAAAAAGCATTACCTTTACAAGAGTATGATTTTTCTGGAAACGTTGCCATTGTGATGGGGGCTGAAGATACCGGTTTACGTCCGATCACGCAGTCGCAATGTGACCAAACCGTGTATATCCCAATGTCGGGAAATCTTCAAAGTTTAAACGTGAGTGTAGCCACAGGAATGGCGCTCTATGAGGCCTGCCGTCAACGTTTGGTTTAAGCGTTAAATTCGGCATTGTCAAAGGTTAAAGATTGCCATGTCACCCAGATTACAAGGGTACGGTTATGTGGCCATTACCATGTGTATTTGGGGTGGCTTCACGATTTTTTCTCGACTCAATGCCCAGTGGCATATCAGTGCCTGGGACATTGTGGCAATGCGTTTTGCAATCGCCTTTTGTCTGTTGGTGCCTATACTGATCTACAAAAAAGACTGGGCCTTTTTATGGCAGCCCAAAGCCATGATTTTGGCACTGATTGGCGGTGTGGGCTATTGCCTGACGGTTTATAGTGCGTTTTTGTATGCACCCGCCGCACATGCCGCGATTTTTTTAAATGGCACCATGCCGTTATGGACAGCCATTGCAGCCTTTGTGCTGTTTGGGCAGCCCTTTGACCGCCATACATGGCTGAGCTTTTGCATTATTCTGGCTTCAATTGGCCTGATGAGCGTATTGATGCTTCGCCAAAATCATAGTGGTTTTGGCGTTGGTGATATGCTTTTTGTATGTAGCGCAATGTGGTGGGGAGTTTTTACCATCTTGCTCAAGCAATGGAAGCTGAGCGCATGGCATGCCATGACCAGCGTAGCCATCTGGTCGACATTATTTTATTTACCCGTTTATGCGTTGTTTCTGCCCAAACATTTTGATCAGGTTGAGCCGCTTCACTTAGTGGTGCAGGGGCTGTTCCATGGTGTATTTGTGGTGATTTTGGCCACACTGACCTATATTGCCGCGATTGAACGTTTAGGTGCGTTTAAAGCGGGCAGTATCGTCAACTTGGCACCATTTTTGGCGGCATTGATTGCTGTTCCCTTACTTCATGAGCCGCTGAGTCTATCGCTTTTGTTTGGTCTAATTGGAATGGGAATAGGCGCGTTGCAGCCGTGGCGCTGGCGCTTGAAAGACACGCTCACCCGAGAGCTTGAAAAGCAGAAAAATCAATCAGGCGAGCGTGTTAAATAATCGGTGTGTAAACGCATCAATTGCTGATACAGCTCATCGAGCGTGCCTTCATTGTGTACCACATCATCTGCGCGTTTTAATTTTTCAGAACGCGGCATTTGTGTGGCTATAATTTTCTGGATCTGTTCGGTCGATTGCGCATCGCGTTGGCTGGCTCTTTTCAGTTGGGTGGCTTCGCTCACATCGACCAGCAGATTGCGATGGGTCATTCGATCTTGACCGGTTTCAAACAATAACGGCGAAACCAGAATCACATACGCACTCTGTGCCTGTTGCAATTGCGACAAAATCGATTGTCGGATGATAGGGTGGGTAATGGCTTCGAGCTGTTGGCGTGCCTCCGGATGCTGAAAAATATAGTCACGTAAGGCGCGGCGATCCAGTTGACCGTCTGCCTGCAAAACCCAGTCACCAAAGTGCTGTGCAATTTTTTCCAGTGCGGGTTGTCCCGGTTGAACAACTTCACGTGCGACCACATCGGCATCGACCACATCAATGTCTTGATGTTCAAACCATTGGCTGGCAGCCGATTTACCACTTCCGATTCCACCTGTAAGCCCCACGATGTACGGCATGCTCATCCTCCTAAATATACCCGCATAATTGCATCTCCCCATAAAAAGGCAATCCAGCCCGCAATGGCAATAAAGGGACCAAATGCAAAAGGCTGATTTTGCTTGCGAATACGCAAAAGTACAACACCAATAATCGCCCCCACAAACGACGACAACAGCACAATCAGCGGCAGCATTAGCGGCCCCATCCAAGCCCCCAGCGCTGCCAGTAGTTTGAAATCGCCGTATCCCATGCCTTCTTTTTTGGTGAGCAGTTTAAACAGGTAATACACCACCCATAAACACAAAAAGCCGATGACATAGCCCCAGATGGCCTCATTGGGAGAAACATACACATGCGCGCTATTGATGGCCAAGCCTAATCCTGCAAGGGTGAGGGTATAGCGATCTGGTAAAAGCTGAGTATCAAAGTCGATAAAGGTCAGCGCAATTAACATCCAAGTGAGCACTAGCCCAAACAACATTTTAAGCGTTGGCCCCAAAACCATCAGCACAGTCAGTGAGGTCAGCAGCGTAAGCACTTCAATGGCGGGGTAGCGGATTGTAATCGGGTGGTCACACGCATGACATTTCCCGCGTAAAGCCAGCCAGCTTAGCACTGGAATATTGTGATACCAGCGAATTGGCGCATGACAATGCGGACATGAAGATGCAGGTGAACTTAGACTGAGCTTTTCGGTTTCAATTACGACCTGTTCTGGATGCAGCAACAACTGACACTCTTGTGTCCATTCCTGCTCCATCATTTTGGGTGTGCGGTAGATCACCACATTTAAAAAGCTGCCAATACACAGACTTAAGATGCCAATCGCGAGATAAAGCGCAGCCGAATTGGCAATAAAATACGAGAAGATATCAGACATTACACCACTGAACCCATTTGGAAAATCGGAAGATACATTGCAATCACCAGACCACCCACTAAAATGCCCAGAATCGCCATAATCAAGGGTTCCATCATCGATGTAAGTCCGTCTACCGCGTGATCCACTTCACTTTCATAATAATTGGCAACTTTGTCCAGCATTTCATCTAGTGCCCCGGATTCTTCACCAATGGCCACCATTTGAATGGCCATGGTGGGAAAACGATTCGACACGCGCATAGCAAAATGAAGCTGCTGGCCTGTAGACACATCGTCACGAATTTTAAGCACAGCACGTTCATAAATACTGTTATTGGTTGCACCTGCGGTAGATGCCAACGCATCAATCAGTGGGACACCCGCTGCGAAAGTGGTGGCAAGGGTACGACTATAACGGGCAATAATGGCTTTATAGACCAGATCACCTACAATCGGCAGACGAAGCACAAGTTGATCTAGACGATCACGAAAAGTTTTGCTGCGTTTACGTGCCTCTAAAAAGCCAGCAATCACCGCACCGATAATGAAAATGAGCAATATCCAGTAAGACTGCATCCAGTTGGACATGTTCACCACCATCTGGGTAAAAGCTGGCAAGTCTGCGCCAAATGAGGTAAATAAATCTTTAAATACCGGAACCACTTTCACCATCAAAATAATGGTCACCACGATCGCGACCACAATTACCATAGCCGGATACTTCATGGCTTTTTTGATTTTTTGCTTTAATACTTCACTTTTTTCTTTATATACCGCAACTCGCTCTAGCATGGTTTCAAGCGAACCCGATTGTTCACCCGACTCAATTAGAGAGCAAAACAGATTATCGAAGTGCTGCGGATATTTGCGCAGCGCACCAGCAAAAGTATTGCCTCCTTCGACATCTGTTTTGAGTCCGAGTACCACCTCGCGCATGGCAGGATTATCCAAGCCCTCAGCGACAATTTCAAAGGCCTGAACCAGCGGTACACCTGCTTTCATCATGGTTGCCAACTGGCGAGTAAAAATCGTGATATCGAGCGGTTTAACTTTTTTCTTAAATAGTCCTTCAAGCAGGTTGCGGCGCTTTTCACGAATGGTTCGAATGGTAATGCCTTGTTTACGCAAGGTGACTTTGGCCAATGCCATATTACGGGCAGAAAGCTCCCCTTTAAGTTTGATCCCCTTGCGATCAACACCTTCATACGCGAAAGTGGGCACTGTTTGTACTTTTTTTGCTGCCATCAGATGATCCTTGCTTTGCCCCGTTATTCTTCATTCGTCACACGATTGACTTCCTGTAACGATGTGACCCCCTGCATCACTTTTTTTAAGCCAGAACGGCGTAAGTTGCTAAATCCAAGCTGTTCAGCGGCTGCTGCAATTTCAAGTGCATTGCCGTCTTGCATAATAATTCTTGAGATTTCTGGTGTAATTTTCATGACTTCATAAATGCCCACACGTCCTTTGTAGCCCTCCCGACATTCTTTACACCCCACCGGTTCATAGATCTGAAAGTCTGGAGCATCTAAATCGGTTTCGGTAAATCCCATTTCGAGTAAACTGGCACGTGGCACGTCGATACGCCGTTTACACTGATTACACAGGCGTCTGGCAAGGCGCTGCGCAATCACCAGATTGACCGAGGTGGCGATATTAAAGGTCGCCACCCCCATGCTTCTCAGGCGTGTAAGTGTTTCGGCAGCGTTATTGGTATGCAGTGTCGACATCACCAAGTGACCGGTTTGAGCCGCTTTAATGGCAATCTCTGCGGTTTCTAAATCACGAATTTCCCCCACCATAATGATATCAGGGTCTTGACGTAAAAAAGAGCGTAATGCCGCAGCAAAGGTCAGGCCGACTTTGGGATTTACATTGACCTGATTAATACCTTCAAGATTAATCTCGACTGGGTCTTCGGCGGTAGAAATATTGGCATGTTCGGTATTGAGAATATTTAAGCCGGTATACATCGATACGGTTTTCCCCGAGCCCGTAGGGCCGGTAATCAGCAGCATGCCTTGTGGTCGATTCAGCGCTTCGGTAAACAATGCTTTTTGCTCAGGCTCGTAGCCCAGTGCATCGATACCCAGCATCGCGCTCGCAGGATCCAGAATCCGCAGTACAATCTTTTCACCAAATAGGGTCGGTAGGGAGTTGACCCGAAAATCGATGGTTTTGGTTTTCGACAGTTTCAGTTTAATACGACCATCTTGCGGAACACGCTTTTCCGAAATATCCATTTGAGACATCACTTTCAAACGCGAGGCCAGTCGGGTAGCCAGTTGTAAGGGTGGTGTTGCAATTAAACGAAGTACACCATCGACCCGATAACGGACCCGATACATTTTTTCATAAGGTTCAAAATGTAAGTCTGATGCATTCATACGAATGGCATCAATCAGTAATTTATTGATGTATTTGACCACCGGGGCTTCATCTTTACTGATTTCTTCATCGTCGTCGTCATCTGAAGTGGGGGAATTCACCTCCAGATCCAGATCAAAATCTTCGGTGTCAAAGTTAAAACGGCTATCTTCGGGGAAATATTCGTTTAACAGTCGCTCAAGCTTATCGTGTTCTACAATAATCGGTTCGACTTTGAGTTTGCTGTTAAAACGGATGGCATCCATCGCTTCAAGATTGGTCGGATTGCAGGTTGCGACATAGAGCACATGCCCACGATGAACCAACGGCATTACACGATACTTGCGAATCAGCTTTTCATCGATACGATCTTTGAGAATCAGCGCAGGATCAAAAACATCCAGATCAAATAGCGGTTCGCCAAACTCGACCGAGATGGTTTCAGCAATGGTGATCGGGGTAATGGCATAATGGTCGATCAAATAAGGAACAATATCTTGCTTGTTTTTTTTGGCGCTCTCTTGAGCCATTTGCATGTCGTGTGCATCAATATGACCTTCTTCGACAAGGCGCCGAATGAATCCTGAAAATTTAGGTGATGCGGTAACTAATGACATGGGACTGCCTTGTAACATTGATATCATTATAATTTGTATATAGAAAATTATACGGCGCCACAGAAAAAATACCACCCTGTACAGTCAGCTTTCCATACATCAACGCGTCTATTTTGTTACTGGGAATTGTTGAATTGTCTTGTATCTAACAATTATGGTGCAAAAAGGTCGATCGCTTTACACATGCGATGTAAAAGAAATCGTTCTAATTTCGCTTAAAATCCGTGTAGAATGAGCTGCATTTTTGAAGAAAGGTTAGCAATATGTCGGGCTCGACTATTATTCCTTGGGTTGTCGGCAATTGGAAAATGAATCCTCAACAATCTACTGCCATTCAACTTGTACAACAATTTAAAGATTTATTAAAGCAACAGCCAATTTCTGAGCAGCACTGTCATATTGGTGTGGCGCCAATCTCAATCGCCTTGACGCGTATTCAAAGCGAGCTGGCCAGTGCGAACCGTGCAGTGGCAACCGTTGCCCAAGACGTCTCACGATTTGCAGGCACAGGCGCCTATACTGGCGAGGTCAGTGCAGATTTACTTACCGACAGTCAGATTCAGTATGTTTTGATCGGGCATTCTGAGCGTCGCGAACTGCTCGGTGACCAGGTTGAAATTTTAAAACAAAAAATGACGCATGCTTTACAAGCAGGTATGACGGTGATTTATTGCGTCGGTGAAAGCCTTGAACAGCGTGAGCAAGGGCAGGCTGAGCAAGTGGTGTTGCAGCAAATCTGTGATATCGCCTCTGTGGTTAGTGCCGAGCAATGGCAGTCGCAAATCGTGATTGCATACGAGCCAATTTGGGCAATTGGAACAGGGCGGACGGCATCACCAGAAGATGCGCAAGCCATTCATGCCAAAATTCGTGAAGGTTTATGTCAGATTACCCCAGCAGGCGCACAAATTGCGTTACTTTATGGTGGTAGTGTTAAACCTGAGAATGCAGTAGAGTTGGCGGCCTGCGCTGATATCAATGGCGCTTTGGTTGGCGGGGCTTCCCTCAATGCCGAATCATTTTATCAAATCGCTCAGGCATTTGCCCAAACACAACAATAGGAGGTCAGCATGCATACATTTGTGTTGGTTGTACATATCATCTTGGCCGTTATGATTATTGGTCTCGTATTGATTCAACACGGTAAAGGCGCTGATGCCGGTGCATCTTTTGGTGGCGGCGGTGCTGCAACCGTATTTGGTGCTTCAGGTTCAGGTAACTTCCTGACCCGCGTGACGGCAATCTTAACGGCATTGTTTTTTGTGACCAGTTTAAGCTTGGCCGTCTTTGCGAAAAAACAAACTACAGATGCTTATAGCTTAAAATCTGTACAAACAACAAACTCAGCTCCTGCAACAACGCCTGAAACTTCGCCAAATGCACCTAAGTCGAGTCAATAATTGAAAATTGCTCTTTATTTTTGTGTAAGAAGCGACTAGAATTCCTGCCACAAGCTGCGGTGGTGGTGGAATTGGTAGACACGCTACCTTGAGGTGGTAGTGCTTTCGGGCGTGGGGGTTCAAGTCCCCCCTTCCGCACCAATCTTCAAGTCATTTGATGATTGGTGTATGCAGCAGTTGAAGGAGTCGCATTGAATGCGAACATCCTGAGATTAAAAAAAGGTATCTTTTATAAGATACCTTTTTTTGTTTGTGTAAATTAAAAATATAATCCTAATTTCTTGTTAGGTGCTGATCAGAAGATGATGCGCCGTGTAACGGGATCTGATCTTAAGAATTACACATCAAAATAAATCAAAACCCGAAATAGGCCACAACATCCTTAACACCAAGAAAATGTGCGCTTACCAGATAAAAAATCGCGATTTTGAGTGTAAATTATACGGTGTTGTTCGATAATTGGGCGTTTGGTGAGTGTAAAGCTGAATAATCGGAATCATTGGTTGACAGGGTGGGTTTAACTCTCTATAGTTCGCTTCACCAGAAAAGTTGCACTGTTTGTGAGACACACAACAGGCTAAGATATTAAAAATCTTGGTGCAAACTTTTTGCCACACAAAGTGTGTGTTGATGCGGGATGGAGCAGTCTGGTAGCTCGTCGGGCTCATAACCCGAAGGTCGTTGGTTCAAATCCAGCTCCCGCTACCATTTTCAATTTGAGTTGCAAAGTCAAATTGGAGCATTGGTTGAAAGATTGACTTTTTTCAATGAATGTATATAATATTTGCACGTTGATGCGGGATGGAGCAGTCTGGTAGCTCGTCGGGCTCATAACCCGAAGGTCGTTGGTTCAAATCCAGCTCCCGC
>NZ_JASCAJ010000022.1:0-54979 GCF_029967895.1 Acinetobacter sp. V89_7 | reverse complement strand
CGCGATAGCTCAGTCGGTAGAGCAACGGATTGAAAATCCGTGTGTCGGCAGTTCGATCCTGCCTCACGCCACCATATTCAAAAAAGCCTCTGATTCAATCAGGGGCTTTTTTTTGTCTGACAATTTTAGCTTGCCTGTAAAAATTTTCACTTATAGTAGCGCTATACAGGAAGAATAAAATATAAGGACAATCAGGCGTGAAGGATTTATTTTCACTGGACAGTCGGCGTTACCAGCAAGCTCGACCGATATATCCGCAAGCCATGCTTCAGCATCTCTTGAGTTACGTGCATACGCGTGATCTGGCATGGGATTGTGGTGCAGGTTCGGGCCAGCTCACGCATATGCTGGCACCTTATTTTGAGCAGGTGGTCGGCACAGACATCAGTCAAAGCCAGCTCGATCATGCCGAATATTACGACAACATCAGTTATCAGGTTCAACCTGCCGAAAAAACCACCTTTCCCGACCATTGCTTTGATTTGATTACTGTGGCGCAAGCCGTACACTGGTTTGACTTTGAGGCCTTTTATGCCGAGGTAAAGCGTACCCTGAAACCCCGTGGCATTTTTGCCATTATTGGATATGGACTGATTGAGGTGGATGATCCCTTGTTCCATATGCAGATTCAGCAGTTGTATCATCACACCTTGAGAGGGCATTGGGATCCAGAGCGGCGTTATATCGATCAGCATTACCGTACCATTCCATTTCCATTTCAGGAAATCCAGATGCCGAACTTTGACATTCGCTTGCGTTGGAGTTTTAAGCAATTAATACAGTATTTAGGCACATGGTCTGCTGTTCAGCATTATATTTTGCAAAAAGGTACAGATCCATTACAGGAGCTAAATGCAGCTTGCGCCGATCTGAATCAGATCGTTGAGGTGCGCTTTCCAGTGCTGCTACGTGTGGGTGTACAGGTACGCTAATAACCCACCAAGAGCATGTTAGTTCGATACTCTAATCCGAGATCAGTCGTTTACCTAAACAAATGGCATCGACTTCTTCGTAACCCAATTCATCGTAAAAGCCTTGTACATCCAGATTGTCCTTGCGTAACAGCAACTGGACCTTGGGGCAGCCACGCGCGATCAGACGCTTTTCTAGTTGCTGAACCAGAGCAGTGGCAACGCCCTGACGCTGATACTGCGGATGAACGGCCAGATAGCTGATCCAGCCACGGTGGCCGTCGTAACCGCCCATGACGGTCGCTACCAGTTGCTCGTCGCGAAGAGCCACTAAAAATAGCCCATCGTTTTGTTCAGTTTTACGGAAAATATCAATTTCAGCATTGTTCCACGGACGGCTCAGCCCGCAAAGTTCCCATAAACTGACAATATCTTCGATATCGGTATGGCTAAACTGGCGAATCATAAACATGGGTTGTTCTTCTTGTGATGATGTTTAAGCCTTAAGATAAAAGAAAAGAAATCACTTGATAAGCCTTTTTTTTGTATAAAAAAAGCACCCTGTGATCAGAGTGCTTTGGGTGAAAAAAAGGAAGGCTTAAGCAGATTTGGCTTCAGGCTCGATGGCCAGCATGTGTCCATTTTCTTCAAAATTTACATGCCAAGACAATGCTTCGCGTAGCAGATGTGGCGTATGTCCGCCTTTAGCACATGCACGGTTGAAGTAGTCATTAAGCGCATCTTGATACAGTGGGTGAACACAGTTTTTGATAATCGCCACAGCGCGCTCGCGCGGTGCCAGACCACGTAAGTCGGCCAGACCTTGCTCGGTCACCAAGATATCAACATCATGCTCAGAATGATCGACATGCGACACCATTGGGACGATCGACGAGATGTCACCGCCTTTTGCAATCGACTTGGTGACAAAGATAGCCAAGTGTGCATTTCGTGCAAAATCGCCCGAACCGCCAATGCCGTTCATCATTTTGGTTCCACACACGTGTGTTGAATTGACGTTACCGTAAATATCGAACTCAAGTGCAGTATTGATGCCGATAATCCCTAAACGACGTACCAACTCAGGGTGGTTTGAGATTTCTTGCGGACGAAGTACCAACTTGTCTTTGTAGGCTTCAATGTTGCCAAACACTTTTTCACCGCATTTCGCCGACAGGGTAATCGAGCTGCCCGATGCAAACTTCATTTTTCCAGCATCGATTAATTCAAAGGTACAGTCTTGAAGTACTTCAGAGTACATGACCAAATCTTCAAAGTTTGAATCTTTCAGGCCAGTCAGTACGGCGTTGGCAATTGAACCAATCCCTGCTTGAAGAGGGCCGAGATTTTGCGGTAAACGACCTTCAGCCACTTCTTTTTCAAAGAAAGCGATCAGGTGGTTGGCAATGCCTTGGGTTTCATCATCTGGAAGTGTCACAGTCGATGGCGAATCGGCAGTATCGTTAAATACAATCCCGACAATTTTTGCAGGATCAATCTGAATGGCGCTGGTACCAATTCGCTCGTCTACTTTGGTCAGTGAAATTGGCTGACGTGTTGGACGGTATGACGGAATATAAATATCGTGTAAGCCTTCGAACGCTTCGCTTAAAGAGGTATTGATTTCAACAATCACTTTTTCAGCAAAGATGGCAAAGCTTGCAGAGTTTCCAACAGAAGTGGTAGGAATAATGCCGCCATCCTCAGTAATCGCAATGGCTTCAATTACAGCAACGTCTGGGCGTTTGAGCTGTAAATTACGCATTTGTTCAACTGTTTCAGACAAGTGCTGATCAATAAACATTACTTCGCCATTATTAATGGCACGACGTAAGGTATTGTCGACTTGGAAGGGTAGGCGACGCGCCAATACACCCGCTTCGGTTAACTGTTTATCGAGGTCATTCCCTAAACTCGCGCCCGTAATTAATGTAATTTTTAACGGGTTTTGTTTTGCACGTTCAACTAAAGCTTGTGGGACCGCTTTCGCTTCTCCCGCACGAGTAAATCCGCTCATACCCACAGTCATACCGTCTTGGATATATGCTGCAGCATCATCTGCGCTAATCACTTTGTTGTGTAATGAGGCCAATCGGATACGATCTAAAGACATGGGTTTACTCTCAATCTGTTTTAGTTCACATGCCAGATTGTACCGTTGTTCGTTTACTTTTGACGTCGTGTTAGGCTAAGGTCTAATTTTTGAAAAAAATACAATAATCATATTTTGTGATGTACGCCTAACTTATTTATTTATCTAGAAAATAACATTGAGAAATAAGTAGCGACTCAAACAGGCCTGCTGAAAATATGTTCGGCTTAAAATCGATCTGAGAAACTTTGCTTAATTTTTTCAATCGGATTGGCTGGTAGTGGCTCAGGGGTTAAATGCTTTGGAAGAGGTAATAAAATACGCGCTTCGAGCCCACCTTCAGGACGATTATGAATCAGTAGCTCACCTTGGTGGATATCGACAATCCGTTTGACAATTGCCAGCCCCAAGCCGCTGCCCTGAATTGTTCGCGCTGAATTACCGCGGACAAAGGGTTGCATCAGTTCTTCGATCTGATCTTCTGGAATACCTTCGCCGTGGTCGGCGACAATAATCAGAATATGATCGCCTTCGACCTGTGCGGTCAGTTCGATTGGCTCTGCACCATAGCGTTTGGCATTGTTAATCAGATTGGCAATCAGGCGTTTTAGCGACAAGCTACGTGCAGGAATAATCGGAACATCTTGTGCTTCAAAGTGAATTTCGAGCGGTTTAAATTGAACCACCAATTCTTGCAGCAAAATATTAATATTGGTGTCGCGTAGTTCTTCGTCGGAGCCATCGCGCATATATGAAATAAACTGATTTAAAATGGCGTCCATATCATCGACATCATAGACCAGCCCTTCTCGTAAAAACTCATCGGGTAGCATTTCGGCAGTCAAACGAATTCGAGTGAGCGGCGTACGTAAATCGTGGGAAATACCCGCCAGCATGATTTGCCGATCACGTTCGGTTTGCTCAAGTGTATAGATCATGTGATTAAACGCTTGATTCACCTGACGAATTTCTAATGGACCATGGTTGGTGCCCAAATAGGGCGCCTTACCGGTTTTACTATAGGCATTGGCCGCATTTTGTAAGCGGCGCAGTGGGCGGTTAAGCTGACGCACCAAAGTCAAAATAATAATGGCAGACAGAAGCGGAACGCCAAGCAGCCAGCCAAACACCAGCTCAGGGCTATAGTTGGCATAGGTTTTTAAGGGTTCACGAACCCAATTGCCGTGCATTTCTGGCGTTTGAATCCAGATACGTGGGCTTGGCTTAAACTGGAAATACACAATGACATTATCGACTTTTAGCTCATTGGCCAGTTTATCTTCAACATGATTGGTAAAGAAATCCGCAATCACTTTGTCGCGGACATTGGGATATTCTTTGGGGTCTGTAACGTACTCGATTCCGACTCTGTTTTTGAGCCATGTATCGACGTCAACCTCAACATCACGATGAAAAATACGAATGTCGGGGTTATTGACCAGTTCCAGCTCGACAGCCAGATAGCGCGCATGTTGCTGGATTTCAGGCAAATATAAGGTGCGCCAAAAAAACCACAGCGACATCATCAGACTAAACACCACCACGAACAGCACCAGCACCGTGGTGCGCATTGCAGCTGAACGCGGTTTTATTTTGTCGAGAAAGCGTTCCCATCGGGTTCGTTTACGTTCGGAATACGCAACGTAATCGGTATACGCTTGCGGGTCGATGGGGTCGAGCTTCACTCAATCATCCTAAGTCTAAATTATGCCTTATTCTGCACCATCTGGAACAAATACATAGCCCACGCCCCACACGGTTTGGATATAACGTGCGCGTGCTGGGTTGTCTTCGATGAGGCGGCGCAAACGTGAAACCTGTACATCGATTGAACGTTCCATTGCACCCCATTCACGACCACGCGCCAAATTCATCAGTTTGTCACGGGTCAAAGGTTCACGTGGGTGTTGCACCAAGGCTTTCAAGACTGCAAATTCGCCTGTGGTGAGTGTCACCACTTGGCCTTCACGAGTCAGGGTGCGTGTAGAAAGATCGAGTGACCATGGGCCAAAGCTCACCACTTCAACTTGCTGACTTGGGGCGCCCGGCACTTCACGAACCTGACGACGCAGTACCGCACGGATACGTGCCAGTAGCTCGTTTGGATTAAACGGTTTTGGCAAATAGTCATCTGCACCGGCTTCTAACCCTGCAATTCGGTCAGAGTCGCTGCCGCGTGCAGTCAGCATGATGATCGGGGTGTCGATATTAGACTGACGTAAACGACGACAGATACTCAAACCGTCTTCCATTGGAAGCATAAAATCTAAAACAATTAAAGAAAATAATTCGCGCTGAAGCAAACGATCCATTTGAGTTGCATCGTGGGCCGTTTTAACAACAAAACCTTTGTCTTCCAAGAAGCGTTGCAAAAGGGTGCGCAAACGTACATCGTCATCGACGACAAGAATCCGTTCGACGCGATCGGTGTCGTTATGTACAGTTTCAGTATGTTCAGCAGGTACAACTAAACTCATGATGTACTCCCTTTATTTAAGTCATAATTTATAGATTATTGGATCAATGCAGTATAATGCCGATATTCTTGTTTAGACTATGTATCAAATTGCTCAAAATTACAATTTTCGGCGAAATTTGAAACCAAAAAACAACATCTTAAAAGCATTTGATGCACTGTATATCTTTCATGAATATTCCAGATTAATCCCTATTCACCATTCTTTGTATTTATGCCTCTAAGTGACTGTTTTTACAAGTGACAAGTTGATGAAATTTGTACGTTCGGTGCCAGATTCCTTAAAATAAAACAGCAGCCCATAAATGACGTATTAAATGTGCAAAATATCACATCTGTTTGAGTGGCCGCTCAGACCTATTAAATAGAATAAATGTACTGTAATTGATTCGAATTTTTGTCAAAACCCAGCGCATGATTCAAAAAAACGTTTTGAATAAGTAAAACAAGTGTGGATTTTATAGTCTCGGTCTTTATAATCAGTGCTTTTAAACTTAATCCTTGTGGAATCGAACACGATGACTGACTTAGTTCAGCAGTTGGCAAGCGAGCTTGCCGTACGTCCAAACCAAGTAGAAGCTGCCATCCGTTTAATTGATGAAGGTGCCAGTGTTCCTTTTATTGCCCGTTACCGTAAAGAGGTCACGCAAGGCTTAGACGATACGCAACTACGCCAACTCGACACACGCTTGTCTTATCTGCGTGATTTATATGAACGTCGTGAAAAAGTCATTGAGTCGCTAAAAGAACAGAACAAACTTTCCGATGATTTATTGGCACGTGTTAACGCTGCCGAAACCAAAAATGCACTTGAAGAAATTTACGCGCCATATCGTCCAAAGCGCACCAGTAAATCATTCAAGGCACGTGAAGCCGGTCTTGGGCCAGTAGCAGAGCGCATTGTTGCCGAGCAAATTGAACCAACAGAGGCGCTGGCTGGATTTGAGCATGCCGATTATCCAGATGCCGAGAGCCAGCTCGATGCCGTACAACATATTATTATTGATGACTGGGCGCAAAACATTGCCTTGACCACAGAGCTTAAAAGTCTGTTCGCCAAGACGGCCAGCCTCAAAAGTACGGTGGCTTCTGATGAGAAAAAAGAAGTTGGTAAAAAATTCCGTGATTACTTTGAGTTTTCTGAAAACTTAAACAAACTCCCTTCACACCGTTTACTTGCCATGCTACGCGGTCGTCAAGAAAATGTGTTGGGCCTTAAAGTAGACGGACAAGACGATGCACCTTTGGCACGCATTGAAACCGAATACAATCTGGATCAAGTACAGCCACAAGCCCGTCAGGATTTTTTAAAGCAAACGGCAAAACTGTTCTGGTTAGGTAAAATTCGTCCGCAAATCGAGCATTCTTTGCTGACCGAAAAACGCCTTGCAGCCGAAGCTGAAGCCATGCAGGTATTTGCAGAAAACTTGCGTCACTTATTATTGTCTGCACCAGCGGGCAGTCGCACCACTTTAGGTGTCGACCCTGGTATTCGTACCGGTGTAAAGCTGGCTGTGGTCAGCGAAGCGGGCGATGTATTGGCGCACAGTACCATCTACCCATTTGCACCTAAAGAAGACAAAGAAGGCTCGATTGCCGAGCTTGCACGTTTGTGCCGTGAATACAATGTGGATCTGATTGCAATTGGCAACGGTACAGCAAGCCGTGAAACTGAAGCCGTTGTTGCTGAAATGATGGCTGCCAATACCGATCTTAAACTGACACGTGTAACAGTCAGTGAAGCAGGGGCATCGGTTTACTCGGCAAGCGAGCTGGCAGCAGCAGAATTGCCTGAACTGGATGTATCGATTCGTGGTGCCGTATCTATTGCCCGTCGTTTACAAGATCCATTGGCGGAGCTGGTAAAAATCGATCCGAAATCGATTGGTGTGGGTCAGTATCAGCATGATGTCAATCAGACGGGTCTGGCAAAAACGCTCGATGCGGTGGTTGAAGACTGCGTAAACGCCGTGGGTGTCGATGTGAATACCGCATCGTCTGCCATTTTGGGTTACATCGCCGGTTTAAACAAAGCGATTGCTCAGCAAATTGTGGAATATCGTAAAGAGCATGGCCGTTTTGACAACCGCCAGTCGTTGAAAAATGTACCACGTTTGGGTGAGCGCACCTTTGAACAGGCAGCAGGTTTCTTGCGTGTCTTGAATGGTTCTGAACCACTTGATGCGTCTGCTGTCCATCCGGAAAGCTACGGTTTGGTGGAAAAAATGGTACAAGCCAAAGCCACGACTGTAAAAGACCTGATCGGTAATTCGGAAATTATTCGCCAGATCAAAGCAGATGAGTTTGTCGATGACACCTTTGGTTTACCAACCGTTCAGGATGTATTAACAGAGCTTGAAAAACCGGGCCGTGATCCACGTCCGGAATTCCGCACAGCCAAATTCCGTGATGACGTGACCGAAGTGGCACAGCTCACTGAAGGCATGCAGCTTGAAGGCGTAGTGACCAATGTCACCAACTTCGGTGCATTTGTGGATGTCGGCGTCCATCAGGATGGTCTGGTGCATATTTCTGAACTGGCGAATGAGTTTGTCTCGGATCCGCACAAAGTGGTGAAGCCGGGTCAGATCGTACAAGTTCGAGTGATTCAGGTCGATGTTGAGCGTAAGCGTGTCAATTTAAGTATGCGTCCTGAAGGTTCAGAAGCGCCGGCGAAAGCTGCGCGTGCGCCACGTCGCGAAAATAATGAGCCACGTCCTGAGCGTAAGCCACAGCATAAGCGTCCACAGCAGGCTGCACGTCAAGGCGATTCGAGCAAAAAGCCACAGCGTGCTAAGCAAGAAAAGCCTCAAGAACAAAAAATTGGCGGCCTAGGTGCTTTGTTGCTCCAAGCCGGCATCAAAGGTTCTAAATAAAAAGTTTGTAAGTAAAACTGAAATAAAAAACCTCCTGATGGGGAGGTTTTTTTACGCCTATTGTTTTTGCTTTAGGTATTGTCATTTCAATAATAAACCAGAGCGCAACATGAGGTGAATCTGAAGATCAACAAAAAAGTAGCGAAATATGCCTCAACAATAACAACCCAACAGCAGAACTCAACTTTAAGTCACTAAGATTGTCAGACAATATCAAGGCGCTCATGAGGAAAATGAGTCGATGTTTCATCTAGAGAAACTCGAAGTTGCGCTTAAATTATTTTAAAAAATGGTTATTTTTATGACGCTATTTGAAGTCAAAAACAGGTTACATATTAAAGATGCGCTTTCGGGACTGGTGGTCTTTTTGGTGGCATTGCCCTTGTGTCTGGGCATTGCACTGGCCTCTGGTGCCCCGATTTTATCCGGAATTCTGGCAGGCATTGTTGGTGGCATTGTGGTGGGTTTCTTAAGCGGTTCGCACATTAGTGTTGCCGGACCTGCCGCGGGCCTGACGGCAGTGATTTTGGTACAGTTAGAACAGTTAGGCGGCAATTATGCCGCCTTTTTATTGTGTATTATCTTTGCGGGTGGCTTACAGATTTTGTTCGGTCTGTTTAAGCTGGGTTTCTTTGCAAATTATATTCCCAACAATGTGATTTTAGGGCTTTTGGCCGCGATCGGTGTGATCTTGATTGCAACGCAGATTCCGTATCTGCTTGGGCTTGGAAATTTCTCTTGGCGCGAACTCTGGAGCGATCAGGGTATCAATCCCAATATTCAGCTAGATGCCGGTGCCATGGCCATTGGGTTGCTTAGTGTTGTGGTCATTTTAGTCTGGGATAAAACCCCTTTAAAAAAACTGGTCTTGCCTTCGGCACTGATTGCAGTCTTGGTTGCAGCAGTGCTGAATTACGTCTTGACCTACTTACAGTCACCATGGACCATTCAGACTGAAAATCTGATTCAGTTGCCTAATCTGCTCAATGCGACAGAAAGTGCTTTTATTTTTCCCGACTGGAGCGCGCTCACCAACCCACTGATTTATACTGGTGCGATCACTTTGGCAGTGGTGGCCTCGCTTGAAACGTTGTTAAATTTGGAAGCCGCCGACAAACTTGATCCACATAAGCGTGCCTCACCACCGAACCGTGAACTCTGGGCGCAGGGCACAGGCAATATTATTTCGGGTTTGATTGGTGGAATGCCAATTACATCAGTGATTGTGCGTAGCTCAGTTAACGCCAATACTGGCGCACGCAGTAAATGTTCCACCATTATTCATGGAATATTATTGTTACTCGCGGTGCTGTTTTTTGTGCCCCTCATGAACATGATTCCATTGTCTGCGCTGGCCGCAATCTTGATTTTAACAGGCTTTAAACTCACCCATCCAAGTCTGTTTAAAAAGCTTTATCAGCAAGGCTGGACGCAGTTTATTCCGTTTATGATTACCTTGGTGGCGATTTTACTGACCGATTTGCTTGTCGGGATTTTAATTGGTTTGGCCAGCAGTATCGTGTTTATCTTGTATGGGAATCTGCATAAAGGCGTGCGTGTGTATCGTGAAAAGCATTTGCACGGTGTGATTACCCGAATCGAACTGCCTTCTCAGGTGACTTTTTTAAATCGGGCATCGCTTATTTCTGCGCTTGAACGGGTACATAAGCATGAAAAACTGGTGATTGATGCCACACAGTCGGACAGTATCGATCCTGATATTTATCAAGTGATTCAGGAATACCAAAACGAAACAGCAATAAAACGCCAGATTGATTTAAAGTTGATCGGTTTTAAACAACATTATCAAGAACTCGATGATGCTGTATTAGATATCGACATCAGCACACGTGATTTGCAGTCCAAACTTAAGCCATCGGATGTGCTGAAATTACTTAAAGAGGGCAATCAGCGCTTTGTTAAAAATGAGCGTTTGCAGCGCGATATCTATCGCCAGATTCGCGTTACGGCAGATGAAGGCCAGCATCCGATTGCAGCAGTGCTGGGGTGTATGGATTCGCGTGCACCGACAGAAATGCTGTTTGATGTCGGCATCGGTGATTTGTTCAGTTTGCGTATCGCAGGAAATGTGGCCGGTCAGAAGGTGCTCGGCTCACTTGAATTTGCCTGTCAGGCCAAAGGCGCAAAAGTGATTGTGGTGTTGGGTCATACCGACTGTGGGGCAGTGACCAGTGCCTGCCAGCTGGCCTTGCAGAAACAAAGTGTGGCAGATATTAAGGAAATGCCGCATATTCAATATGTACTTGGGCCACTGATGCACTCGGTGGATAATGTCTATGACATCATGCAGCCTCGTAGTCTCACGCCCGCGTTTATTGATCAGGTGACTGCCATGAACGTGCATTACAATATTCAGTACATTATCAAGCACAGTGCCGTACTTCGAGAGATGCTTGAGCATCAACAGATTGATATTGTAGGCGCCATTTATGATGTGAAAACAGGCAAAGTCAACTTTCTCTGATCCCGACTTGATATTTCAAGTATAAAAAAAGCCTCTCATATAAAGAGGCTTTTTTTATACAAACTTACCAGTGTTCACCTGGGAATAAACGGGCGTAGGCACGCTGGAGCAAATTCAATTTTTCCTGTTCACCAATCGCGGCTGTCGAGCTTGGGAACAGATTAAAACCAATCGACATCAGAATATTATTGATATCCGGTGCAATCGCATAGGTAATTGAGGCCAAACGTCCAAGATGGGTCGCAATACGTTTTGGTCGTTTCACAATCGCGTAGACAATCAGATCGGCCGCTTCGTCTGGTGAAAGTGTCGGAACGTACTTATAAATTTTGGTCGGCGCGATCATTGGCGTACGAACCAAAGGCATGTAAATAGAGGTGATTGAAATTTTATGCTTGAGGACTTCGGCAGACAGGCAACGACTAAATGCATCTAGGGCAGCTTTAGACGCCACATAGGCAGAAAAACGTGTGGCATTGGCCAAAACACCAATCGAACTGATATTAATGATCTGACCATTTTTACGTTTGATCATATGAGGCAAGAGATTCAAGACCAAGCGCACTGCACCAAAGTAGTTGAGCTGCATGGTTCGTTCAAAATCGTGAAAACGGTCATACGATTCATGAACAGCACGGCGGATTGAACGCCCCGCATTGTTAATCAGGTAATCGACGTGATCGACATGTGCCATAACCTGTTTAGAAAGTTCATCAATGGCATTCATGTCGGTCAGGTCACACGGAAAAATAGAGGCGTGCCCACCTTTTTGCTCAATTTCAGCTTTTACTTCTTCAAGCGTTTCTTGAGTTCTGGCCACCAGTAAAACATGTGCTCCCGCAGCAGCAATCCGTTTGGCAATCGTCAGACCAATACCGCTAGAGGCACCTGTAATTAAGGCAACTTTACCTTTTACGTTCTGTTGAAAAAGAGCTTCAAGTTTTTTATTCACGCGTTTTTCCCTGATTTATGTCACAAAGCAATGGCTATAGTTATTTTAGTCGATTAGGTTCTTCAATAGGGTGAAATGAGACTCGTCGATGAAATTAATCTAAATTGATTTAAAGAAAAAATCTAGTAATAAGTCCATGAAATTACAAAAGTTTTTAGAGTAATTGCTCTAATTGAATTTAGCGGATAAGTTTACTTTTAGCACAAAATATTGAAGCAGTACAACAAAAAAAGCCTCTATTGAGAGGCGCTTTTTATAAAAGATCATTTACACCCGAGCCAATGCCTGTTCCAGATCGGCAAGTAAATCGTCAATATGCTCAATTCCAACCGAGAGTCGAACCATATCTTCTGAAACACCTGCAGCCTTGAGCTCATCTGAATTTAACTGACGGTGTGTGGTGGTAGCAGGATGACAC
The DNA here is from genome assembly GCF_029967895.1 of Acinetobacter sp. V89_7. Classification (NCBI taxonomy): domain Bacteria; kingdom Pseudomonadati; phylum Pseudomonadota; class Gammaproteobacteria; order Moraxellales; family Moraxellaceae; genus Acinetobacter; species Acinetobacter sp. V89_7. The sequence goes on along the minus strand of NZ_JASCAJ010000022.1, from coordinate 42,769 downwards.
GCCAGACTTTTTGCATCTCCGATATTGACGAGGCGGATAAAGAGTTGCAGTGCATCGATAAAACGCGTTCCGCCTTCACGACCATGCTCAACACCAAAGGATAATATGCCTGAGGGCGTACCCTTCACATATTTCTGAGCCAGCGCATGCTGCGGATGTTGCTCTAAACCCGCGTAATTCACCCATTTGACTTTCGGATGCTGTGTTAAATATTTCGCAACTTGAAGCGCATTTTCGGTATGTTTTTGCATGCGTAAAGAGAGTGTTTCAAGGCCCTGTAAAATGAGAAAAACACTCAAAGGGCTAATCGCTGCGCCTGTATTACGAAGTGGCACCACGCGCGCACGGGCAATATATGCGGCTTCTCCCAAAGCCTCAACATAATTGACGCCGTGATAGCTCGGATCTGGCGAATTTAACACTTTAAAGCGCTCAGGATATTTCGCCCAAGGAAATTTGCCGCTGTCGATAATCACGCCACCAATGCTATTGCCGTGACCGCCAATATATTTGGTCAATGAATGCACGATAATATCGGCACCAAATTCAAACGATTTTTGCAGCACGGGAGTGGCCACGGTATTGTCGACCACCACGGGCACGCCATATTCGTGGGCAATCTGGGCAATTGTTTCTAAGTCGATAATATTACCCAAAGGATTGCCTATCGATTCTACAAAAACCAGTTTGGTTTTCTCGTCAATTAAACTGCGCAACTGCTCTGGTTGTTGGTAATCAAAAAAGCGTACCTCAATACCCTGCTTGGGAAGGGTATGCGCAAATAAATTATAGGTGCCACCATACAGTGTAGACACAGACGCAATATTGTCGCCGGCTTCGGTGATGGTTTGAATGGCATAGCTAATGGCGGCCATACCTGATGCCAGTGCCAAGGCACCAATTCCCCCTTCGAGTGCGGTAAGGCGTTGCTCCAGCACGGCTGTAGTAGGGTTCATAATTCGCGTGTAAATATTGCCTTGTACTTTTAAATCGAAGAGGTCTGCACCGTGCTGGGTATTGTCGAAGGCATAAGACGTGGTTTGATAAATCGGAACGGCCACGGCTTTGGTGGTGGGGTCGGGCTGGTAACCTGCATGAATAGCCAGTGTTTCGTCTTGGTAGCGATGTGTCATTGTTTTTATTGAAGTGATCAAAGAATGATCCATTTTTTTAGCATATTCTTTATGCATGATTTAGACGTTTTTATGGAAAGTTCAGCAGGTTTAAGCATAATAATTTTAAGCTGGATTTTTGCCCAGCATCTTTATGACTTTACACGATGTTGAGAGAACGCCACAAAAACTTACTGGCAGTCTGAGCGTGGCAAGAACACTATAAAAATACAAGTTATTCAATTCATGATAAAAAAGCTGGAGAAGTGAAATAATGAGTACTCAAAAAGTATCTGATATTATCATTGAGGTGCTGGAGCAAGCAGGTGTTCAACGTTGCTACGGTATCGTGGGAGATACCTTAAACCATGTCACTGACTCTATGTCGAAGAGTAAAATTGAATGGATTCATGTGCGCCATGAAGAAGTAGGTGGCTTTGCAGCAGGTACAGATGCATTACTCAGTGGTCACTTAACGGCATGTGCTGGTTCTTGCGGGCCGGGCAGTCTGCACTTTATTAATGGCTTGTATGAATCACACCGAAACCGTGCGCCTGTTATTTTGATTGCCAGTCAGATTTCAACCGAAATGGCAGGATTTATCGACTTCCCGCAATATGTCGATTTTAAATCGGTTTATGCGAAAAATTCGGTTTTTTGTGAAGAAATCACGCAGCCTTCTCAGGCCAGACATATCATGAGTATGGCATGTCAGGCTGCCCTGACCAAGCGTGGTGTCGCCGTGGTCATTGTGCCAGCCAACATCAGTGAAGCATCGGCTGAAGCAGGCTTGCCTTTCGTGCCACGCCAAACACATCCAGACATATTGCCAAGTCAATCCGAGCTTAAGCAGATCGTTGAGCTGATTTCACAGCATCAAAAAATTGGTATTTATGCTGGTGCAGGATGTGAAGATGCACATGATCAGCTCGTGGCTTTTGCAGAGAAGTTAAAAGCACCTGTTGCCCATACTTCACGTGCCAAGGATTTTGTTGAATATGACAATCCGTACAACATGGGCATGACGGGTATTTTTGGCAATAAAGCGGGTTATCACACCCTCATGGATTGCGATTTACTGATTTTGCTGGGGGCCGATTTTGCATGGGCACAGTATTATCCAAGTCATGCCAAAATCTTGCAGATCGATATTGATCCGACACATTTAGGGCGACGCCATCCCATTACACTCGGTGCGGTAGGTAAAATTTCCTCGACGCTCAATGCCTTATTGCCACTACTTGAAACACGTCAAGAACGCGCATTTTTGGATCATTGTCTTGAACTGAAACATCAGAGTGATGAAACACGCCATAAAGAGGAACGCGTTGGAAAAGACGGACTGATTCATCCGCAGTATTTGGTGTCTTTGCTGAACCGTTACGCCGATCAGGATGCAATTTTCTTTGGCGATGGTGGCTCACCGATGGTCTGGGTGCTCAGACATATTGATGTAAACGGTAAACGCCGAACCTTTACCAGTTTATTGCACGGCACGATGGCCAATGCCATGCCACAGGCACTTGGCGCACAAAAAGCCTTTCCGAAGCGTCAGATTATTGCACTTTGTGGAGATGGGGGCTTGGCCATGTTGCTCGGTGATTTACTCACCACCATTCAGGAAAAACTACCGATCAAGATTGTGGTGTTTAACAACAGTTCACTGAATTTCGTGGAGCTTGAACAAAAAGTGGAAGGAATGCTTGACCATTATACGGACTTGGTTAATCCTGATTTTGGCAAGCTGGCCAGTGTGATTGGGCTGCATGGGCAGACCGTAACGCACGGTGCTGGCTTGGAGCAAGCAGTCGAACAATTTTTAAAGCATGATGGCCCAGCATTACTCGATGTGCATACTAATCCGATGGAACTGGTAATGCCGCCAGATCCGAATCTGAATCAGGTGTCGTCTACTTCACTTTATGCAATCAAGGCCTTGATGTCGGGCCGAGTAGATGACGTTAAAAATTTGTTGGTGAATAATTTTATTAAATAAATTTATTTAAAAGTATGCATCTTTGAGTCGGGATATCAGCAAAAAATGCATGATCTAGCGTCATGCATTTTTTATATCAGGAAACAATTTTGACGACATTTATCAGTCATAAAAACCGATTAAACTCAATCACGCCTTATTTTTTTGCCGCGTTCAGCATATAATAGCTGCTATTTTTCGCTCATTGCGATCTGTTGGTTTTTCAATTGAGGAGTCCTAAGTGGCCCAATATATTTACACGATGAACCGAGTGTCCAAGATGGTTCCGCCAAAGCGCGAAATCCTCAAGGATATCTCTTTATCATTTTTTCCGGGTGCCAAAATCGGTGTGCTCGGCTTAAACGGGGCAGGTAAATCGACCTTGCTTCGTATTATGGCGGGCGTAGACAAAGATTTCTCAGGTGAAGCACGTGCACAGCCGGGCATCAAAATTGGTTACCTCGAGCAGGAACCACCGCTAGATCCAAATAAAGACGTGCGTGGCAACGTTGAAGATGGCGTGCGTGAAGCCCTCGATGCGCTTGAGCGCCTTGATCAGGTTTTTGCTGAATATGCAGATCCAGATGCCGACTTCGACAAATTAGCCAAAGAGCAAGAAAAGCTTGAAGCAATTATTCAAACGTGGGATGCACATAACCTCGACAACCAGTTGGAAATTGCGGCAAATGCCTTGAATCTTCCAGCATGGGATGCCGATGTCTCTTTGCTTTCTGGTGGTGAGCGCCGCCGTGTTGCACTGTGCCGTTTGCTGTTGTCGAAGCCAGACATGTTGCTTCTTGACGAACCAACGAACCATTTGGATGCCGAATCGGTGTCTTGGTTAGAGCGTTTCTTGAAAGATTTCCCGGGCACCATCGTGGCGATTACGCACGACCGTTATTTCCTCGATAACGTCGCCGAGTGGATTTTGGAGCTTGACCGCGGGCATGGTATTCCATACCAAGGTAACTATACCTCTTGGTTAGAACAAAAGAATGCGCGTTTAGAGCAGGAACAAAAGCAAGAAGAATCATTTGCCAAAGCCTTGAAGAAAGAGCTTGAATGGGTTCGTTCGAATGCTAAAGGTCAGCAAAAGAAAAACAAAGCGCGTATGGAGCGTTTTGAAGAGCTGAACTCGAAAGAATTCCAACAACGAAATGAAACCTCTGAAATCTATATTCCACCTGGCCCGCGTTTGGGTAACAAAGTGGTTGAGGTTGAAGGCATCAGCAAATCATTTGATGGCCGTTTGCTTTATGAAAACCTGACCTTTACCGTTCCGCCAACGGCAATTGTTGGTATCGTGGGTCCAAACGGTGCCGGTAAAACCACCTTATTCCGTATGATGACTGGCGAGCAGCAGCCTGATACCGGTACGGTCACACTGGGTGAATCAGTGAAAGTGGCGTATGTAGGTCAGATTCGTGACACCTTAGATAACAACAAAACCGTATGGGAAGAAGTTTCTGGCGGTTTGGATATCTTAAAAATTGGTGATTACGAAATCGCATCGCGTGCTTATATTGGTCGCTTTAACTTTAAAGGCCAAGATCAGCAAAAACGTGTAGGTGAATTGTCTGGTGGTGAGCGTAACCGTTTACAACTGGCGAAAATCTTGCAAATGGGTGCCAACGTTATTTTGCTGGATGAACCATCAAACGACTTGGATATTGAAACCTTACGTGCGCTTGAAGATGCCATTCTAGTGTTCCCGGGTACTGTAATGGTGGTCTCGCATGACCGTTGGTTCCTCGACCGTATTGCAACGCACATCTTGTCATTTGAGAATGAACAGCCAGAATTCTACACAGGTAACTATGCAGAATACGAAGCGTACCGTCAGTCTCGCTTAGGTGACGATGCAGTGCAAAAGCGCAGCAAATACAAAAAAATTACAGGTTAATTCCTGCATGAAAAACCAGCCTACGGGCTGGTTTTTTTATATCAGCATGTGTAGGTAAAAGTAATTTTATTACATGCCACAGCGTTGCTATACTTGGCACGATTTTAAATGATGGCTTTGTATGAAGCGCTCGACTGTTTGGATAACCGTCTTGATGAGTTTGTTCATGTTCCAAACTTTTTGGAATGTGGCGGCCGCGTTTTGTGCACACGAATCGACCACTGCAACGGTGTCGTATCATTTTGGTCATCATGCGCCAGTGGCAGAGTCACATGCTGCACATTCATTCAGCGTATCTACAGCGTCAAATCCTGCGGTATTTCAGGATCATCACGATCATTTACCCACCTGCTTACACATATTGTCTATTGCTGAGCAGCAATCTGCCACAGAGCCATTACGTTTGGGTCAGCTGATTCAGCAGCATTATAGCTGGGCAAACGCGTATCAGTCGCCGCATTTATTTCACCCGAACCCGCCGCCTATTTTAACCCCGCTATTGGTGGGGTAGCCAAAACAACCCACCAGAAATATTAACTATTTCACAGGGTTATTTTATGTCTATTTTTCTTTCTTTACCGCGCGTATTGCGCGTGGATACGCATGGCGCTTCATTGATGCTCGGCGGGATATTACTGGGCGCATTATGGGTTTCACCCCCAGTATATGCAGCACAATACACATCGCCAGCTCATTCTAGAGCTGTTCAAACCACATCATCTGCTCTTCATTACGCCGAGATTTTAGCAAAAGTTCAACGTTATCAGGCGCATGTTCCGGTCTGGGAGGCCCAGCAAAAAATAGCCTATGCTGCCGTTCGGCAAAGCCAGCTCTGGTCTAATCCAAATGTGACTGTGCAACAGACCGGTTTTCAATCTGGCGATGATCAAGAGCTTGAGTTTGGGATGAGTCAAAAACTGGATCTATTTGGTGAACGCCGCGCCGCAACGCGATTGGCACAGATACAGGTGCAACAGGTCAATCATCGACAAATGTTATTCGATGCGCAGCTGAAACTGATTGTTAAAGCTGCCTATGCCGAGGTGGTGGTGGCTGATCAGCAGCATGCCATTTTGCTCAAGCAACTCAGCAGTAGCCAAAAAATTCTGGATGCTGCGCGTTTACGCTATAAAGCGGGCAGTATCGCACAGGTCGATTTTGATCGGAGTCTGATGAATCATGTTGAAAATCAACGTGCCTTTCAAGAAAGTGAACTTGGCTTAAATCTGGCCAAACAAAAAATGGCGGCACTTTGGGGAGAGTCAATCACGAACTATCAGGTGGCAGATGACACCGCAGCGATCTGGCCCGCTACAAGTACTTCTTTCGATGCGAAACCCAACCTATATACACGAGCCGTGCAGTTGCAGGCCGAGCAGCAGCGTTTAGAAATAGATTATTTAAAAGCACAGCGTCGGCCCAATCCGACCGTCACGCTTGGAGTGGTACAGAGCAAGCAGGCAGGCATGAGCGGACGTAATAATCAAATTCGTGCCGCTGTTGAAATTCCACTGAATCTGATTGATCGACAGCAGTATGCCTTGCAGGGCTATGCCGCCAAGCAGCAACTGTTAGATCAGCAGCAGCGTTTTTATGCACAGCAAAACCTCAATCAGCTCAAGCGACTTCAAACCGAGTTAACAGGGTTAAATACGCAATATCAGTTGATGCAAAAACAGCAGATCCCGCTCTCAGTCGAGGTACTCGACAAAATGCTACTCGGTTTTCAGGCGGGAAAATTCAGCATAACCGATGTACAGCAAGCTGCTTTGCAATTGCATGAGCAGCAGCTTAAAAAAAATCAACTTTTGAAACAGGCATGGCAAAGCACGCTGCAACTTGAAGCACGCACACTCGGGATTTCACCCGATACGATTATGTCGGCCGATGCCTTGGAACAACTCCAGTACACCCTCTGGCAAGACACGCAAAGCCTCAATACTGGTAATGGAGCAAACTAATGTTAACAAAAAAATCGCAGTGGTTTTGGGTGGTGCTGGTATTGATCATCAGTCTGGTCGTGGCAGGCATATTGCTATTTTCCGGCAAAAAATCGAGTGCTATGAAGGGGGGTGAAGCTGAGCATGCACATGCAGAGGCGCAAGAGGCTAAGACTGAAGAATCCGGTCATGAGGCACATCAAGAAAAAGCCACAGAGGCGCATCAAGAAGAGCAGCCCGAACTGATCTTTACAGCCCAGCAGCTTCAGCAATTTGGCATTGTGACTGATCGTGTGCGTTTGGGCGAAATTCAGCAACAGACCCGGCATCCAGCCAAACTGGTGGTCAATACCGATGCGCAGGCGCATGTGGGAGCATCTTTTATGGCGCAAGTCGAGCAAGTGAATGTCAGTCTTGGACAGTCGGTTAAAAGAGGGCAAGTCTTGGCGACACTGTTTGTTCCCGAGTTGATTGATCAGCAGGCCAATTTAAGTCTGGCACGTGAAGCACTCAATCTTGCAGCGCAAGACTATCAACGTGAGAAGCAACTGATGAATCAAGGGGTGTCTGCACGTCAGGACTATCAGCGTGCATACAATGCCTATCGTCAGGCACAAATTCAAGTTCAGGCGGCGACACAGCGGCTTTCGGCCTACGGGGCCAGCGCAGGAAGTCAGGGCCGATACGCTGTGCGTGCGCCGCTGAGTGGCACCATCAGCAGCAAAGACATTGTGGTGGGCGAGCAAGTCGCGACAGGTAAACCTTTGTTTGTCATTGATCAGCTCGATCAATTATGGCTGGAGTTTATTTTGCCCAATAGCAGCACAGTCGCCATGCAACCGGGTCAAAAAATAAAATTTATTTCCTTGCAAACCCAACATGAGTTTGAGGCACAAATTCAGAGCTTAATCGCACAGGCCGATCAAGACACTGGCCGTCTGCAAGTACGTGGCAAGGTGCTGACTGCGGCCAAAGAATTACGTCCGAATTTGATGGTTAATGTGCTGCTCGAAACACCTCATGCTGCACCTGTTTTACGTGTAGACAAGCGTGCGGTTCAGCAACGAGAAGGCCAGTCGGTGGTGTTTGTGGTCTTTCAAGACAAAAAAGGGCTGCGCTTTGAGCCAAAGCCTGTACAAACTGGTCGCTACTCAAGCGATGGTGCATGGGTTGAAATTGTTTCTGGGCTGACCCAACAGCAGCAGTATGTGCGTGAGGGGAGCTTCGTTTTAAAATCTGAACTGGAAAAAGGCGAGGCTGAGCATGGACACTAAGCACACAGATAGCTTGCCGCCTGCACAAGGGCTTTTTGATCGTTTGATCCAGTTCGCCATCCAGAATGCCATCTGGGTGTTGCTGTTTATGGTCGCATGGATCGGTATCGGCATTTACAGCTACAAAAATCTGGCGATTGACGCTGTTCCCGATATTACCAATGTACAAGTTCAAATCAATTCACAAGCCAATGGTTTTACTGCAACCGAAGTGGAGCAGCGGATTACCTATCCCATTGAAAATGCCATGGCCGGATTGCCCAGCATGGAGCAAACCCGTTCGATTTCCCGCTATGGTTTGTCGCAAGTCACGATTATTTTTAAGGATGGAACCGATATTTATTGGGCACGTCAGCTGATTAATCAGCGTTTACAGGAAGCAAAAAGTGCACTTCCAGCGAGTGTCGATCCACAAATGTCGCCAATTTCGACAGGGTTGGGGGAAATTTACCAGTGGGTGATCAAGGCTGAACCTCAGGCTAAAAAACCCGATGGCTCATCCTACACAGCAATGGATCTTAGGGAAATTCAAGACTGGATTGTACGTCCGCAGTTGCAGCGTGTGCCGGGAGTCGCCGAAATTAATAGCATTGGTGGATACAATAAAACCTATATTGTATCGCCAGATTTAAATCGGTTGCAGCAGCTTAATCTTTCCCTTACGACACTGCAACAAGCCCTGACCGACAATAACGAGAACCGTGGTGCAGGATTTATCGAAGACAATGGTCAGCAACTCACCGTCCGTGTGCCAGGCATGTTAAGCAGTATTCAAGACATCGAAAATGTTACGCTAGAGACCAAAAGTGGCTTGCCAATACGTGTCTCGGATGTTGCAAAGATCTCGATCGGACATGATCTGCGTACGGGTGGCGCCACCTACAATGGCGAAGAAACCGTGCTCGGCATCGCCATGATGATGATGGGCGAAAACAGCAAAACCGTGGCGCAGGCACTCGATACCAAAGTGGCACAAATCCAGACCTCTCTACCCGCGGGTGTGGTACTGGAAACCGTCTATAACCGCAGTACCTTGGTGGATCGGGCCATTCAGACCGTGGCCAAAAACCTGATTGAAGGCGCCATTTTGGTGATTGTGGTGCTGTTTATTTTTCTGGGTAATTTTCGGGCGGCATTGATTACCGCGTGTGTGATCCCGCTGTCGATGCTATTTACGCTAACGGGTATGGCACAGCAGCACATCAGTGCCAACCTGATGAGTCTGGGCGCACTCGATTTTGGCATCATTGTCGATGGTGCAGTGGTCATTGTGGAAAACTGTATCCGTCGACTGGCCGAAGCACAGCAGCTTCAAGGCCGTCTACTCACCCGTCAGGAGCGTTTTAAAGAAGTCTTTTTGGCAGCAAAACAGGCTCGTCGGCCGCTGCTTTTTGGTCAATTCATTATTATGGTGGTGTACTTGCCCATTTTTGCATTGTCTGGTGTTGAGGCAAAAATGTTTCATCCTATGGCGATTGCGGTGGTCTTGGCACTTTTAGGCGCCATGATTTTGTCGATTACCTTTGTACCCGCGGCTGTTGCCCTTTGGGTGACTGGAGAAGTGAAGGAAACCGAAAGCCGTTGGATGCTGGCACTGAAAAGAGCTTATGGAGCGTTGCTAGATTGGGCGTATGCATGGCGCCGTGTGGTGCTTACCGGTGTGGTTGGTATCTTACTCATTACAGCCGCGATATCGACCCGAGTGGGAAGTGAATTTGCACCACAGCTCAGTGAAGGAGATTTTGCCTTGCAACTGATGCGTGCACCCAGCACAGGAATTGAGGAATCACTAAAAATTCAGACACAGGTTGAACAACAGCTTTTAAAGCAATTTCCAGAAATCAAAGCGATTTTTGCACGAACAGGCACGGCAGAGGTCGCCACCGATGTGATGCCGCCAAATATTTCAGATGCCGTTATTTTGCTTAAACCACGTAAAGAATGGCCAGACTCAACCGAAACCATAGATGAACTGCGTGCTCGTATGTTGGATGCCGTGGCACAGCTACCGGGCAATAACAGCGAGTTTTCCCAGCCCATCGAATTACGTTTTAACGAACTAATCTCGGGCGTACGTAGTGATATCGGAGTCAAGGTGTTTGGCGATGATCTACAAGTTCTAAATCGTGAAGCAGAAAAAATCGCTCAGCAGCTTAAAACCATTTCAGGCGCCAGTGAGGTCAAAGTCGAGCAAACCGATGGCTTGCCGTTGCTCAATGTGAAGATCGATCATGCCTTGGCCGCGCAATATGGCCTCTCGATCAAAGCCATTCAGGATCTGGTGGCAACCAGTATCGGGGGCGCGAGTGTGGGGCAAATTTTACAAGGAGACCGACGCTTCGACTTTGTAATTCGACTAGATGATCAATTGCGTACTCCGCAGCAACTGGCGATGCTGCCGTTGCAATTGCCCAATGGTGGCCTGATTCAATTACAAGATGTGGCCATAGTAGAAACGATTTTGGGCTTTTCACAGGTGAGCCGTGAAAATGGCAAACGCCGTGTCATTGTGACCGCCAACGTACGTGATCGAGATCTCGGCTCTTTTGTGGCAGAGATGCAGCAAAGCTTGGCCCAGCAAAAATTGCCGAGTGGTTATTGGCTAGGTTATGGCGGGCAATTTGAAAATCTGGCTTCAGCCGCCGCACGCATGCAAATCGTGATTCCGCTGGCTTTGCTGATGATTTTTATTCTGCTCATGGCGGTATTTCACGACCTGCGCGAAAGCTTGCTGGTTTTTAGTGGCGTACCATTTGCGTTGTCGGGCGGTATTGTGGCGCTCTGGCTTCGTGATATTCCCTTGTCGATGTCGGCAGGTGTCGGATTTATTGCACTTTCGGGGGTGGCCGTGCTCAATGGTCTGGTGATGCTGACCTTTATTAAGGAGTTGCGCTCGACTCTGGATGTGCATAGCGCCACATGGCGCGGCGCGATTCTCCGCTTGCGCCCAGTGTTGATGACAGCATGTGTGGCATCGTTTGGTTTTATTCCTATGGCACTGGCCACAGGTACAGGAGCAGAAGTGCAGCGACCTTTGGCAACTGTGGTCATTGGCGGGATTTTATCCTCGACGCTGCTCACCTTGCTGATTTTACCCGTGGTATATCGCTGGATGAATGAGCGACGCGAACAAAAACACGCAATTGCTACCGATCATTAAACCACTGTAACGGGTCTTCATGTTACATCATGATGTCATGAAGACTCGATTGACTATTTTAAAACGTACATAGAGGCGTCTATTTACAACACATCGATTCAAAAATAAGGAGTTCAGTATGGGGACACATCACGGGCATGATCATAGTCATGCTGTTGTGACACAAGACAATGCCAAAAAGTTAACCTTTGCCTTGGTATTGACCTGTATTTTTTTAGTCGTCGAAGTGGTGGCTGGCTTCATTACACAAAGTTTAGCGTTGTTGTCCGATGCGGCGCATATGTTTACCGATGCTGCTGCCCTCGCAATTGCACTGGTGGCCATCAAAATTGCCAAACGCCCGGCAGATGACAAACGAACCTTCGGTTATCAGCGCTTTGAAATCTTGGCGGCCTTATTTAACGCCTTAATGTTGTTTGTGGTGGCGATCTATATTTTGTACGAGGCCTATCAGCGCTTTAGCCAACCTCCCGAAATCCAGAGTATGGGCATGTTGATTGTGGCCAGTCTCGGCTTGATCATTAATTTAATCTCGATGAAAATTTTGATGTCGAGTGCCACTGAAAATCTGAATATGAAAGGCGCTTATCTTGAGGTGCTCAGCGATGCTTTGGGGTCGGTTGGCGTGATCATCGGGGCAATCGTGATTTACTTCACCCAGTGGTATTGGGTCGATACCATTATTGCGGTCGCGATTGGCTTTTGGGTCTTGCCTCGTACATGGATTTTGCTGCGTCAGAGCATCAACATTTTGCTAGAAGGAGTGCCTGAAGAAATTGATGTGGAACAGCTTCGAGAGGATTTATTAAATTTAGAGGGAGTTGAAAGTATTCATCAGCTTAAGGTTTGGGCCATTACCTCTAAAAACATTCATTTAACGGTTCATTTGTTTGCACCTACCGCGGATCGTAATGCTTTGTACCATGCGGCCTATGAAATGCTGTCGCACAAACACGGCATTGCTGAAATTACCTTACAGATAGAAGAAGATGAATGTGTGGCACATGCACTTTCTCATGCACACCCAGAAAAAAACCATCTGCACTAACAGATGGTTTTTTTACATATGTCACATCAGATGACTTAGATTTGCCATTCGTGATGACATTCACGGCATTTCCAGTGTTTTTGCGATTGCATAAAAGATTGCATCGACAATTTAAAATCTGGTAAATCTCGCCAAAACATCAAACCAGAGCCCGCAGCCACCACAAAAACCACCACGGTTGCAATTTGCAGGTTGGTACCAGCGCCATCTCCAAAAATCCACATACTTAAACTGATCAGAACCAGTAATAGCAGAATAAAAATAGAAGGCAGCAAAATCACCAGACTTTTAGGAACCACGGGGCGTGCGCTGGTGGTGCCTTGACTAACCGGCATGATTTTTACACTTTGACATTTGGGGCAACGGTATTGCATGGGATCTCCATCTGGCTTTTTTCTCATTTTAGCGAAGAGTCAGCAAAATCAGAAATAAAAAAAGCCGCTGTAAGTCAGCGGCTTTTCTTGAATTTGGCGTCCCTACGGGGATTCGAACCCCGGTTACCGCCGTGAAAGGGCGATGTCCTAGGCCTCTAGACGATAGGGACTTGTGAGGCTACACAATCTGAGATTTGGTGGAGCCAAGCGGGATCGAACCGCTGACCTCTACAATGCCATTGTAGCGCTCTACCAACTGAGCTATGACCCCAGTCTGTGTGAGCGCAATATTAGGGGGATTGCGCTCATCCGTCAACTATAAAATCAATTAAGATTGATCAACTGCTTCATTTTTCGGCAATTTCAAGCTTTCATTGAGTTTTTCCCACACTTTTAGCTCTTTTTTGCTCGGTGCACCTACAATTTCAAGCGCACGACGTAAACGGGCGAAGGTTAAATCCGGGCCTAAGGTCACCATCGATTGCATCACTGGAGTAGAGCTGGTCGATCCGGCAATTGCAATAAAGAACGCAGGCATGAAATCACGCAGCTTGATGTCCATTTGATTGGCAAGATCCATCAGAATCTGACTCACGGTCTCGTTGTTCCAAGTAAACTGACTTTCTAAGCGCCAGATTGCAAATTGCAAGCTTTGGCGAACCTGTTCACTGCTTAGTTTTTTGCTTTCAAACATCTCTGCCGTAATGGTAGGCATATGATTAAAGTAAAAACCAGCCCAATTCACTGCCTCAGACAGCAAGTTGATACGTGGCTGAATCGCAGCAGCAATATCTTCAAGCGTCGCACGATCATTTTTCCAGCTGAGCAGGCGGTCAAGCAATTGCCCCGGCGTAAGCGATTTAATCCATTGCCCATTGAGCCAGTTTAATTTGTCGACATCAAAAATTGGACCGCCTAAAGATACACGTTGAATATCAAAATGCTCAATCATGTCTTGAAGCGTGAAGACTTCACGCTCGTCTGGCATAGACCAGCCCATGCGGCCCAAGTAGTTCAGCAATGCTTCTGGCAATACCCCAATATCGCGGTAATAATTGATCGATGTCGGGTTTTTACGCTTGGAAAGTTTGGATTTGTCTGGATTACGTAGCAACGGCATATGGCACAGCGTTGGCATTTCCCAACCAAAATATTGATACAACAACTGATGCTTCGGCGCAGACGGTAACCACTCTTCACCACGCAAAACGTGTGTAATTTCCATGAGGTGGTCATCCACCACGTTGGCCAAATGGTAGGTAGGTAAACCGTCTGTCTTGAGCAAGACTTGCATATCGACCTGTGCCCAAGGGATTTCGACTTCACCACGCAGTAAATCGTTAAATTTACAAATTCCCTCTTCAGGTACTTTCATGCGGATCACATGGGGTTCACCCGCAGCCAGACGGCGCTGTACTTCTTCTTCAGAAAGCTTGAGTCCGCGACCATCGTATTTTGGGGTTTCGCCACGCGCCTGCTGTTCGGCACGCATTTGGTCGAGTTCTTCTGCGGTTGCAAAGCAATAAAACGCGTGACCTTTTTCAACCAAATCCAGTGCGTATTGCTTATAAATCCCCATACGTTCAGATTGACGATACGGCGCATGTGGGCCACCCACATCTGGCCCTTCAGACCAGTTCAATCCTAACCAGCGCAAAGAATCCAAAATCATTTGCTCAGATTCTGGCGTCGAACGAAGCTGATCGGTATCTTCAATACGTAAAATGAATTCACCGCCATGTTGTTTGGCAAAGCACAGATTAAACAAAGCAATGTAAGCTGTACCTACATGGGGAAAACCGGTTGGAGAGGGTGCAATACGCGTACGAACTTTCATAGGGCCTAAAAAAACAAGATGAAATTTGAGAGACAGTATAACGGAAAAAGCCTGATATCTAGACCATTAATTTTAGTCAGAGATCAGGCTTTTGATGAATCACGTAGTGGGGGCTACGTTTAGAAAATTACGAGCTATGTGGTTGAAAGAGCGACTGGACAAAACGTGAAAAGCGCTGATGCTGCGTCGCAAAAAAGTTTTGAGATGCGGTCACGCGCAGACTATTGAGCATGATCAGGTCGTTGTCGTTGCCTAAGGCCGAGACATTGCGTTTTTGCTGATTGAGCGCCTTTTCAATTAAAGGCGACGGAGCAGTGGTGATTCCAGATGTTTTGACTGCACTATTGTCGAGTGATGCAGCAAATCCCATAGGCGCTAGAATACTTAAGCTCAAGCTGAGCCCCAAAATTTTAACAAACTGCATGTTCATTTCCCCAAAATTACAACGATGAATTGTTTTTAGCGTCCATCTTACGTAGCACTAATTGTACAAATTCACCATGTTTTATCAATATAAAATTTGAACTACGTCACATTTTTTACAAAAAGACAAAGAACTTGGTGAGCTTTTAGCGCGCTAGAGAGACTCCGCTGCTCCAAATCTATTATTTAGAAAAACTATGGACAAACAATGAAGATTGTAAGAATGATTCCTATTTGTTAAGTCAGGCTACACTTAATCTGATGATAAACATGAGTTTAGCCGAAAATTTATGCATAGCAGAAATAGCGATGAAGACTTATTTTTTTCGTATAACTATCCGATTGTAACTTTGTTTATGCTTTAAAGAGGTTTTTCTTATCAAAAAATAGTAAAGGTGAACAACAATGAAAAATATTTTAAAGTTGTCTTTTGTGGCATTGCTGGGGTGGGGTGCAGTACAAACGCATGCAGCAAAAGACTTTTTAAATGTGTCTTATGATCCTACACGTGAATTTTATCAGGAATATAACCAAACCTTTTCACACTTCTGGAAATCGCGAACAGGGCAGGAGATTAATTTTAAACAGTCACATGGTGGCTCTGGAAAGCAGGCACGAGCGGTCATAGATGGTTTACAGGCCGATGTGGTGACCTTGGCCTTGGCCAATGATATCGACGAAATTGTCAATGCCGGTCTGATCAAGAAAAACTGGCAGCAGCAATTTCCAAACAATGCAGCGCCGTATACGTCGACCATTGTATTTTTGGTTCGTAAAGGTAACCCTAAAGCCATTAAAGACTGGAATGATCTGACCAAACCGGGCGTGGAAATTATTACGCCAAATCCAAAAACTGGAGGAGCACCACGCTGGATTTATCTTTCGGCATGGGGGTATGCGCTGAAACAACCGGGGGGTAATGACAGCAAAGCCCGTGCCTTGGTTAAGGCCTTGTATCAAAATGTCAAAGTACTCGACTCGGGAGCGCGTGGCTCGCTGACTACTTTTGCCGAACGAGGCATTGGTGATGTTCTATTATCTTGGGAAAATGAAGCACTGCTGGCGACACAGGGCCTTGGCAAAGATAGGTTTGAAATTGTTTATCCTTCAATTTCGATTTTGGCTGAGCCATCGGTGGCGATTGTCGATAAAACGGTCGATAAGGATGGAAACCGTAATCTGGCCAAAGCGTATTTGAACTATCTGTATTCACCTGCGGGGCAAACACTGGCAGCCAAATACAACTTTAGACCGCGTAATCCACAGGTTGCAGCAAAATATGCAGCGAAATTTCCCAAGATTAAATTATTTACCATCGATTCCGTCTTTGGTGGCTGGGCCAAAGCGCAAAAGACCCATTTTGTGAATGGCGCCATCTTTGATCAGATTTATACAGAAAAGCCGTAATGTCGCATGATCTGAAGGGAGGTTGTATCTGCTGAATGTTTGAGCAGTTGAAGTGAGGGTAAAAGGCCAAAAATTCATCTGCTTGCTTTCAGTTTGAGTCAGACTGTGCTAAGTAATTGATTTAAAGCTAAACAAAAAAGAAAAATTAAATGAATTTATCGATAAAAAGTAATATTTCCCTACAAAAAGACATTTGGAGCTTTGCTCAAACAAGGTGATAATGTGCAGTTAAATTTTTAACATTTTTCTGACGCCTTACCTATGTCGCATATTTCTGTCTTACTTCATGAAACTGTAGATGCCTTACTGGCCAATCGCGACACAGGAATTTATATTGACGGCACCTTTGGCCGTGGCGGTCATACCCGTTTATTGCTGTCCAAACTGGGCCCAGATGCGCAAGTTTACGGATTTGACAAAGACCCGCAAGCGTTGGCGGTGGCACACCAGCTTGAGCAAGAAGATTCACGCTTTCACATTATTCATGCCAGTTTTGCCGATATTCAAGCCGAGTTGAACCAGCGGGGCATTGAGCATGTCGATGGCATTATGGCAGATCTTGGTGTGTCTTCTCCGCAGCTCGATCAGGCCGAACGTGGTTTTAGTTTTATGCAAGACGGTCCACTCGATATGCGTATGGACAACTCTCAGGGTCAGACCGCCGCAGAATGGTTGCTGCATATTGAAGAAGAAGCGTTAGCCAATATTATTTATCAGTATGGCGAAGAACGATACAGCCGCCGTATTGCCAGAGCCATTAAGCAAGCGGGTTTACTTGAAACTACAGCACAACTGGCGGAGTTGGTAAAAGCTGCACATCCGAAGTGGGAAAAACATAAACACCCAGCCACTCGCACCTTTCAGGCGATTCGAATTGCCATTAATAAAGAGCTTGAAGATATCGAGCAGTTTTTGCCACAGGCGGTCGATTTACTCAAACCTGAGGCCCGTCTGGCAGTGATTAGTTTCCATTCGCTTGAAGATCGATTGATTAAGCAGTTTATTCAAAAGGAATCGACCATTGCAGAAGATTCTGGCTGGGGCATGCCGCAACAGCAAATCGATACGCGTCGTTTAAAGAAAATTTCCCGGATACGGGCCAGTGAAGAAGAAGTAAAAGCCAATCCGCGTTCGCGTAGTGCATGGCTTCGGGTTGCTGAACGTTTAGTATAAAGGCAGAGCATGGATAAAAAAGACAACGTGGACAAAGCAGGATCATTGCCGATAAAAAAAATGATGGTATATGCCACAATGGTGATTCTGGTTTTTGTTAGTGCGCTGATGGTGGTATTTCAGGTGTTTGAGTATCGGCACGATTATCGAGAACTGAGTGGCTTCATGCGTGAAAAAGATGATCTGAATGCCGAGTGGGGACGCTTGCTGATTGAGCAACAAACCTTTGGTGCAACTGCGCAAATTGGTTCACGTGCCGTGACCCAATTACGCATGTACTCTCCACCTGCTGCGCAAACGGCAGTCATTTCATTGCCTATGACCTCTGAGCAAAAACACTAAGGCCTGCTGTATGATCGACAAGCGAACCAAGCAAACAAGAAAAAAACAGCAATCTATTACAGAGAAACCCACGCTGGCGTTTGATCTGTGGCGGTTCTACTTACTGTGGGCAGTGGTATTGCTCTGCTTTGCCATTTTGATTGCACGTGCCTTTTATGTACAGGTGATCAATAAGGATTTTCTGCAAAACAAGGCCAATGCCAATATTTTAAGAACAGAAAAGCTCAAAGCGATGCGCGGCGTGATTAGTGATCGTCATGGCGTGCCACTGGCGATCAGTACGCCAATTATGCGGGTCGTGGTTGATCCACGTGACTATTTCGATACCAAAAAAGAATACGATGAAATTTCTGCCGAGCTGAAAAAAGATCCGAACAATCGCAAGCTCAAGCGACAGTTACCAGACAAAAACCTTAATTTGGATGAACTGGCCGATGCAGTCGGGATGGATCGTGCTGAACTCAAAAAGCAGATGTATGCCCGACCGCGTTCGCGCTATCTGGTTTTGCAAAAAGAGATTCCGCCGCAGCAAGCAGATCTGATCATGAAGCGTAATTTTCAGGGTGTTTATACCGAGAAAAACTATAAGCGTTTCTATCCACAGCCGCAGGCCAATGCCCAGATCATAGGTTTAACCAATAGCGAAGGCATTGGGGTTGAAGGCTTGGAAATGCAGCTGAACAAGCAACTGGCCGGAATTGATGGTGAGCAGAAAGTCATTCGTGATAAGCGCGGTAATCGTTTAAAAATCTCCGAAGTCATCCGAGAGGGTGAGCCGGGCGAAAATATTACCTTGAGTATCGATTCACGTCTGCAATACATCATGTATCGTGAGTTAACTGCTGCGGGTGTGGCCAACAATGCGCGTTCGGCCTCTGCCATTGCAGTAGATGTAAAAACCGGTGAAATTCTGGCGATGGCGAGTTGGCCATCGTATAACCCGAATGACAAAAATGGTCTGTCAAATAAGGATGCCATGCGTAACCGCGGCGCGATTGATATGTTCGAGCCGGGCTCGACCATGAAGCCTTTTACGGTGGCAGCAGCGCTCGAAAGTGGTCAATATACGCCAAATACCATTGTCAATACCTCACCGGGCTCGATGCGTTTAGGCTGGCATACCATTCGTGATACGCATAACTATGGCGCGCTTACTCTAACAGGGGTAATTGTAAAGTCGTCCAACGTCGGTTCTGCCAAAATTGCCCTTTCGCTACCGAAAGATTCAATTCCGACCTTTTTCCGCCGTGTCGGTTTTGGTCAGCGCTCAGCCGTACATTTTCCCGGCGAGAGTGGTGGTCTGATTTTACCTGCAAGCAAGCTAACCCCGTCGCAAATTGGAACCATGGCCTACGGTTATGGCCTCAATGCCACCATTTTACAGTTGGCGCAAGGCTATGCCATGCTGGCCAATCATGGGGTAAAAATGCCATTGAGCCTGCGTAAACTGGATGAAAAACCTAAAGGTGAGCAGGTCCTCAACCCAAAAATTGCCGATCAGGTGCTGATGATGCTTGAGCAGGTGACGATGCCTGGGGGAACTGCAACACAGGCCAATATTCCGGGATATCGTGTTGGGGGTAAAACAGGAACCGCGCATAAATTACGTGCCGATGGTAAAGGCTATGCACAAAATGAATACCGCGCCCTGTTTGCGGGTGTAGCGCCAGTGAGCGATCCGCGCTTGGCCATGATTGTGGTGGTGGAAAACCCGCAAGGACGTTACTACGGCGGTTTGGTGGCAGCGCCTGTATTTACCAGAATGATGCAAGAATCACTTCGCTTAATGAATGTTCCACTCGATAAACCATTGGATACGCCAAGTAATCCAATTTTAAAACGCCAATAAGAGGTGGAGAATGCGCGTTTCATTTCAAATGATCGCTGCAGTAGATGCGGCGGTTTGCTGGCGAGATCAACCGTTTCAGGGATTTTGTCTCGACAGCCGTTTTATTAGAAAAGATCAGCTTTTTATTGCACTGACCAGTTATTCACAGCCAGAAAAAACCCGTGCTTTTGCCGAAGCGGCACTGGCACATGGTGCTTTAGGTGTGATTTGCGAACAGCCTTTGGGGCTGGAAAAAGAATGGGTGTGTCCAGATGTCCGCCACCGCATGGGTATCTGGCAACGTGCTTATTTGCAGCATACTGCACCTGTTGAGCCTGCACGGATTGTCGCCGTCACGGGGACCAATGGTAAAACCACCATTTCACGCCTGATTGCAGAGCTATTGACTCTACAACATCAGACCTGTGCCGTGATGGGCACCACTGGTAACGGAATTTTACCGCATTTAAATCCATCGACGCACACCACACTCGACGCACTACAGCTTCAGTCTGCCTTACATGACTATGCACAGCAAGGCGCCAAATTTGCTGCGCTAGAAGCCAGCTCGCATGGACTAGAGCAAGGCCGACTGCAAGGCTGTGCTATTGAAATCGCGGTATTTAGTAATTTAAGTCGTGATCATCTGGATTATCACGGCACGCTGGAAGCGTATGCAGAAGCCAAGTCGCGTTTGTTTGCCTTTGAATCATTAAAAGTTGCAATTATTCATCTAGACGATGCCTTTGCACCGCTCATGCTGCAAGTGGCTCGCGCGAATCCCGCTCAGCCTAAAGTGCTTACCTATTCGCTTCAACAGGCCGCAGACTATAGCGTTAAAGATTTAAGTTTTAGCTTGGAAGGCGCGCGCTTTACTTTGGTTACGCCGCAGGGCGAGTATCCGGTACACAGCCCATTGCTTGGGCATTTTAATGTCGAAAACTTGGTTGCTAGCTTAATTGCAGCAGAGCAAGCTGGTTTTGATCTGGCAGTGCTTTGTGCAAGCACCCTACAGCTCAAAGGCGCGCCAGGGCGTATGCAAGTGATCCGCGATCAAGAGCGCGTTTTTGTAGTGGATTATGCCCATACACCAGATGCGCTTGAACAAGTGCTGAAAACTTTGCAGCGTCATGTCGGACAGCGTTTATGGGCGGTGTTTGGTTGTGGTGGCGATCGAGATCGGGGTAAGCGCCCGCTGATGACCCAAGCAGCCTTAAATGGCGCAAATCCAGTCATTTTGACATCGGATAATCCACGGACAGAAAATCCAGAGCAGATTTTTACAGATATGAAAGCCGGCATCGATTTTTCTGGTCATGAGGTGTATGAACTACATGATCGACGTGATGCAATCCGTTATGTGGTCAATCATGCACAAGCGGGCGATATTGTGGTGATCGCTGGAAAAGGCCACGAAAATTATCAGGATATTCAGGGTGTACGCCATTGGTTTGATGATGTTGTCGAGGTACAAAATGCCCTAGACGCTCAGCATCAATCGATTTCTTCGGCCTCTTCTGCGCAGTAGGTTTTTTTATGCATACGTCGACAACCAGTACGGTGCCACTCGAGCCGTGGACCGCAGCACAATTACAGCACGCGACCCAAGGCCATTGGCACAACGGGCGTGCGCCAAGTACGCAAATTAAAAGAATTTTAACAGACTCACGCCACGCCGAAGCCGGCGATGTATTTCTTGCCCTCAAAGGTGAGCGCTTTGATGCCCATGACTTTGTGGCACAGGTGGCTGCCAACGGCTGTCAGATCGCGATTGTAGAGCGTCCACTGGATTTAGACATTTGCCAATTGGTGGTTTTGGACACCCGCTTGGCGCTTGGGCATTTGGGCGCTTATCGTCGTCAGCAATATCCAGACTTACAGGTCATGGCGCTAACTGGAAGTAGTGGTAAAACCACCACCAAAGAAATGTTGGGTAGCATCTTGTCGCGACTGGCGCCGACGCTGGTCACGCGCGGTAACTTAAATAACGATTTGGGTGTACCGATGATGCTGCTTGAGCTAAAACCCGAGCACCGTTATGCGGTCATGGAGCTGGGTGCCAGTCATCAGGGCGAAATTGACTATACGTCGAAACTGGTACAACCTCATGTGGCGGGTATTTTAAATATCGGTACGGCACATTTGGGTGAGTTTGGTGGGCGTGATGGTATCTGTCGTGCAAAATCCGAGATCTATCATCATATCGACGCTGCAGGCACTTCAATTGTGCCGGCCAATGACGACTTTACCCAGCAGATTCGCCAGGCCGTCCGTACCCAAAAACATTTAAGTTTTGGTGACGGGGGCGAGGTATATGCCACGGATGTGGTGCTGCATGCACAATCGAGTGAATTTCATCTACATACTCCACGTGGTCAAGCGCATGTGATTTTGCCCTTTGCCGGTGAACATAATGTCGATAATGCATTGGCCGCAACTGCCTTTGCCTTGGCAATGGGTATTGAGCTGAATGATATCGTGACAGGGCTTGAGCATGCGCAAGGCGCTAAAGGACGACTCAACTTTATTCGTCACCAGCAGCATCTGTTTATCGATGATACCTACAATGCTAATCCGGGATCCATGCGGGCTGCCGCAGGCGTACTGGCGCAGCAGATCGGTGTAAAAGTGATGGTGACGGGTGATATTGGTGAGCTCGGTGACGCCAGCACGCAGGAACATTTCGATTTAGGGCATGATCTTGTGCTCGAAGCGATTGATTATGTCGTGGCGGTAGGTGAGTATGCGGCTGCCATGCAACAGGGTGCCCAGCGTAGTAAGCATCCAGAAAAATTAACTGCGTTTGCAACACAGGCAGACGCGCTGCCATTTTTAATTGAATTAACACACCAACATCAACCCCAGTCCATGAGTTTCTTGTTTAAAGGTTCTCGTTATACCCATATGGAAACGTTGATGGCTGATTTGATGGAGAAACTTTAAATGCTGTTATGGTTGTTTGAACATCTATCGGGCTATAACAGCTCGTTCCAAGTGATTCGTTATTTAACATTACGTTCGTTGCTCAGTGTCCTTACGGCACTGGCAATTGGCTTGATGCTTGGTCCGATGATGATTCGTAAACTACAAGCATTGAAATACGGTCAGGCCGTTAGTTCTTTTGCACCTGAAAATCATGCCAAAAAAATGGGAACACCCACGATGGGCGGTGTCCTCATTTTACTCTCGATTGGAATCAGCACCTTACTCTGGGCAGATTTATCCAATCCATACGTTTGGATTGTGCTGGGCGTGATGGTGGTTTTTGGCGCTGTGGGCTGGGCCGATGACTGGATCAAAATTCGTTATAAAGACAATGCCGGACTGCCTGCACGTAAAAAGTTTTTCTGGACGTCGCTGGCCTCTATTGGTGCGGGAATCAGTTTGTATGTGATTGCACAACATCAAGACAATCCGATTCACACTGCCAACATGCTGGATTTATTGATTCCATTCTTTAAAAATCTCACCATTCCGTTGTCGGCCATTCCTTTGGGTCTGGCATTTATTGTATTTACTTATCTGGTAATCAATGGCGCTTCCAATGCGGTCAATCTGACCGACGGTTTGGATGGTTTGGCCATTATGCCGATTGTAATGGTGGCAGCAGGTTTAGGGGTATTTGCGTATTTGGCTGGTGACATCCGTTTTGCCAATTACTTGCATATTCCATATGTGAAATATACCTCTGAGCTGGTGGTGATTTGCTCGGCGATGGTGGGTGCAGGCCTTGCATTTTTATGGTACAACGCACACCCTGCGCAAATCTTTATGGGTGATGTCGGTGCACTTGCACTGGGTGCGATGCTGGGCACGATTGCAGTTATGGTGCGTCAGGAAATCGTATTTGCCATTATGGGCGGTGTCTTTGTGATGGAAGCCGTTTCGGTATTTTTACAGATCGGATCGCTGCGAATGCGCAATAAGCGGGTGTTCTTGATGGCGCCGCTGCATCACCATTACGAAAAACAAGGTTGGAAAGAGACGCAGGTCGTGACGCGTTTCTGGATTATTACAATTATGCTGGTGGTTTTGGGGCTAATGACTTTAAAATTGCGTTAAGCTACCCATCAGACAAAAAGAGCCGGCACCGCCGGCTTTTTTTATGAGGAAACCGAATATGAATGTGTTGATGTGCCCGGTGTGCGGCGACAAACTGGCGCTTAATCAGATGACTTGGCGCTGTACGCAAGGACATAGCTACGACGTGGCCAAACAAGGCTATGTAAATTTGCATGTGGTGCAGCACAAGCACAGTAAAAGTCCGGGCGATACCCCTGAGTCGGTTCAGGCCCGACGTGCTTTTTTAAGCGAGGGATTTTATCAGCCTTTACGCGATGCGTTAGAAGCTGAACTCGCCAGCTTAAATCCAAAGTACTTGCTCGATATTGGCTGCGGCGAAGGATATTACACCGATGCCATGCAACAGCATGTAAAGCACTGTATTGGGCTGGATATCGCCAAGACGGCGGTTCAACGTGCAGCAAAACTGAATCGACAGGTGACGTGGGTGGTTGGAACTGGCGCAGTGCTACCGGTACTGGATCAGTCCATAGATGTCTGCACCAGTCTATTTAGTCCGATTCCCCAAAAGGAAATTTTACGTGTCCTTCAACCGGAAGGTTACTTGATAGTGGCCACGCCAGCACCCCAGCATTTACTTGGTATGCGCGCGGCCTTGTTTGATGAAGTGAATCCGCATACTCCTGAAAAGTTTGTCGAGCAGCTTCAGCACGATTTCGAACTGGTTAAATCTGTGAGTGTGGAAAGTACGTTTGATTTAAATCAAATCCAACTCAAGCATTTAATCGCCATGACGCCATATGCGTATAAAGCTAAAGCTGAAAAACGAGAAGCACTTGAAGCGCAAGAGGGCATGCACCTCACCGCAAGTTTCCAGCTTTATCTATTTAAAGTCCGAAAAAAACAGCCATCAATTTGATGGCTGTTTTTTTTTCGATTAAGTGACCTGATTAATCAGGCCTTCTAGCGCATCGCCGCGTTTGGGCGCATCGCTTTTCTTGGGTGTCGATGGCGCGGTATTCGATGGTGGAACCTGAATCTCTTCACCCGGTAAATCGGCAAAATCACTGTCAGGTGTTGCAACAGGTGCCACAGGCGCAGGCACATATAGCGGACGTGCCAGCGGTGGTGAGGCTTTATCGTCATTGCGATTATTAATTTCAATGGTTGGTTTTTCGCGTGAAATTGGCGCTTTGGCATTTTTGTCCAGACGTACCCACGCAGATGGTGTATTTTTTAGCGACTGATCCATGAAGTTGGTCCAGATCGGTAGTGCTGCAATACCGCCATATTCACGTCGGCCCAGCGTTGTAGGCTGGTCGAAACCGACCCATGCCACTGCAACGAGTTTGCCATTAAATCCTGCAAACCAAGCGTCTTTGGCATCGTTGGTGGTACCGGTTTTACCGCCTAAATCGTCACGACCAATTTTAAGCGCCGCGCGCCCTGTACCATGCAAAATAACATCCCGAAGAATATTGGCCATGTCATAAGCTGAACTGGATTTTAAAATCCGCTGTGCTTGACGATAGTTGGCAGTGTCTTCAGATGCTGTTACAGCAGGAGCGGGTGGTTGCTGCAAGGTCTGGTTATTGACCTCAATCACTTCATCATCTGGGGTTTGAGGTGCTGTATCTGTAGCAGCAGGCTGTTCATTGATACAAGGAATACAGGCATACTCAGGTTTTGCTTCAAAGATGACTTTACCGTAAGCATCTTCAATACGACGGATAAAGTGCGGTTGAATACGATAACCGCCGTTGGCAAAAGTGGCATAGCCAGTTGCCATCTGGATCGGTAAGACTTGCGGGGTACCCAAGGCAATCGTGAAGTTGCGTGGAATCTGATTGTCTTGCAAACCAAAATCCATCAGCAACTGTCGGGCCCGTTCAACGCCCACAGTTTGTAATAAGCGCACCGAAACGGTGTTACGTGATAAATACAGCGCTCGACGTAGTGGAATCATGCCTAGATAGCGGCCATCGGAGTTTTTCGGCGACCAGCGTCCGATGGTAATCGGGCTATCGTTGACCATGGAGTACGGTGTCATACCACGCTCAATGGCCAAGGCATAAATAAACGGCTTGATGGTCGAACCCGGTTGACGCCAGCCTTGTAATGCGCGGTTAAATTTTGATTGGTAAAAGTTATATCCACCCACCACGGCTTCAATCGAACCGTCATTTGGATTCAATGCAATTAATTGACCTTGAACCCGTGGAATTTGCACCAATGACCAAGCAGATTTATCGTCATTCGGACGTAAGCGCACAATATCTTTGACTTTCACAATCTGCGACGCGCGTGACGGCAATTCGCCTACGCTATTGGCATTGCGATAGCGGCGTGCCCACGACATTCCCGACCAAGGCACTGTGACAGTCTGTCCATCCTGCATGCGTGCTTCAAATGTATTGCTTCCGACTTTAATGACTTCTGCAGGAAAGGTATTGGCATAAGGAATAAATTGATTCAGCGGTTTGTCATGTGCCTCTGCACCTCGCCAGCCGTGTCTGCGATCATAGGCTTCAAGTCCATCTTGTACCGATTGCTCGGCGTAAGCTTGGCGCTGGCTATTGATGGTGGTGTAAACCTTATAACCAGAATCGACTGCCTGTTCACCAAACTTTTCGACCAGCTCTGCACGTACCATTTCACCAATATACGGGAAGCGGTTACTTACACCACGGTCTGGCATATCGAGATTGATGGGTTCGGCCACTGCTTGTTGATACTCGGTCTGATTGATATAGCCAAGTTGCAACATGCGTCCTAAAATCCAGTTTCGGCGCTCAAGTGCGCGCTCTGGATTAACCACGGGATTGTACTTAGAGGGTGCTTTAGGCAAGCCCGAAATCATGGCCATCTCAGCAATACTGAGCTGATCAAGGGTTTTGTTGTAATAGATCTTGGCGGCGGCCGCGATACCATAAGCATTTTTTCCCAAGAAAATTTTATTGACATATAGCGTCAAGATTTCTTGTTTACTCAGGTTTTGCTCAATTTTTCGCGCCAAGAAAATTTCAGTCAGTTTACGTTTTAAAGTACGCTCTGGCGATAAATAATAGTTTTTCGCCACCTGCATGGTAATGGTCGAGCCACCCGTTTGTACATTTGAACCGGTTACGGTTTCACTTAATGCACGCCCCAAACCCTTAAAACTAATCCCGCTGTGCTCAAAAAAAGATGAGTCTTCAGCTGCCAAAAAAGCATGAATAAAATGTGGTGGAATTTGATTATATTCAACCGGAACTGAAAGTTTACCGCCATATTCTGCGATTAATTGATTGTCTGCGGTATAAACCTGTAATGGTTTAAGCAACGGCGCCTTTTTCAAGGAGCTCATTTCAGGCAAAGACGGGGCAATATAGAGATACATGCCATAAAAACCCATCGGAACTGAGACAAGTACCATGATAATGAACAAAAAAAATGGGTGAACGCGGCCTGAACTGGATAGCTTTTTCATAACAAGTGGGTTTTAATAAGAGCTTAACGCAAACTAATTGTGGGTCAGTATATCCTTTAGAATAGCGGATTGTTAGATGAGATATTGTATCCGCATAAAATTAATGACCTAGATATAATTAGCCCTTGCTTCTTTGGGGGACAGAAAAATAATAGGACACCATTTACGTGCTCAGATTATACCGTAAAACCAATAAGGGGTTGGTTGGGGTTGATATCAGTTCGACTTCGGTCAAAGTACTCGAGCTCTCTGCCAAAAATGATCGTTACTGTGTAGAAAGTTATGGCTTGATTCCGCTGCAAGAAAGCAGTGTAGTTGAGAAAAATATTCTTAATCCTGAAGCGGTGGCCGACGCATTGACGCGCGCCATCAATCTGGCCAATCCACAAGCGACCCAAGCGGCCATTGCAGTGCCCACCTCAATGGTCGTACACAAACTGATCGAAATGGATGCCGACATGACCGATGATGAGCGAGAAGTTCAGATTCGAATGGATGCCGAGCGTTTTATTCCATTTCCTTTAGATGAAGTCAGTCTTGATTTTGAAGTCACGCCAGAACGCCCAGCCAATCCTAATCGGGTCAATGTCCTGATTGCAGCGACACGTACCGAAAATGTCGATACGCGTGTTGAAGTGCTAGAGTTGGCAGGTTTAACGCCTAAGGTGGCAGATGTTGAAAGCTATGCCATGGAGCGTGCATTTCAGGTTTTTGCCGATACCTTGCCGATGGGCGTAAGTACGGTGGGAATTTTAGATATTGGCCATACCATGACCACGCTGTCGGTGATGCAAAAGGGCAAGATTATTTATACCCGCGAGCAGGTTTTTGGCGGTAAACAACTCACTCAAGACGTTCAAAAACGCTATGGAATGTCTTATGAAGAAGCAGGACGTGCCAAAAAAGACGGCTCGTTGCCCGAGGATTTTACCGCAGAAGTGTTTGAGCCCTACCTAGAAGCGCTGGTTCAGCAGGCGGCGCGTTCATTACAGTTTTTCTTTTCATCTTCGCAGTACAACGAAATTGACCATATTTTGCTCGCAGGCGGAAATGCCAATATTCCGGGGCTAGCCCGATTGTTGCAGCAAAAACTGGGCTATCGGGTGACGGTGGCCAATCCGTTTTTACAAATGGATTTTTCACCACAGGTGGATGTTCGCAAGATCGAAAATGATGCTGCATCGCTCATGGTGGCATGTGGGCTGGCCTTGAGGAGTTTCGATGATGACACGCATTAACCTCCTTCCATGGCGCGATAAACTGCGAGAAAAGCGTAAAAAAGAATTTATTTTACTTAGTGGTTTGGTGGCAATACTCGGATGCGCTGCCGTTGCATTGGGCTGGACGTATTTTAATTTCAAGCTTAATGATCAAGAGCAGGCCAATCAGTTACTTATTACTACCAATCAAGCCTTAGACCATCAACTCAAAGCACTCGATGGTTTACAGCAGCAGCGAGATGCGATTGTAGAACGGATGAAACTGATTCAGGGCTTGCAATCGCAGCGTCCTGTGGCAGTTCGCCTCATTGATGAAATTGTTCGGGTTACACCAAACAATATGTATCTGACCAAATTTACCCGGACTGGCGATAAATTCACGCTAGAAGGCCGAGCCGAAAGCCCGAATACCGTAGCCGAATTATTACGCAACCTTGAGGCATCGCCTTGGTATCGTAATGCTTTTATGAATTCATTTCTGGCGGTCGACGATACCAAAGAGAAGGCGCCAACGTCTGTTGTGCCAAGACCTGAAGAAGCATACGGTAGTTTTGTGGTCAGTGTCGATTTGGGTGAAATTGGTGTGGCCTATGCGCCACCAATCACCACTGCAACAGCAGCCAATGCGGGGGCCAAGCCATGAAACGAGATCCAGTCGATCACACGGCACCTGAGCAAGCACCTGTGCAGAAAAAACGCATGACGGTGGATAAGTTTTTTCAGCAGTTTAATACGCTCGACATGAGCAATTACGGGAGTTGGCCCAAATCGGTCAAAATCACCTGCTGGATATTTATTTTTTTCTTAGTGGTGGCGCTTGGTTATTTTGTCATGATTCGTCCGCAGTTAGACGCCATACAGACCGCGCGTGCGCAAGAACAAAACCTTCTGAATGAGTTTAAAGAAAAAGAATCCAAACTACGCAATCTACAGCAGTATCAGCGTCAATTGGTCGAAATGCAGGCCAGCTTTAATCAGCAACTGACGCAACTTCCAAAGGAAAGTGAGATTCCGGGCTTGGTCGAAGACATCAACATGACGGGTGTGAACTCGGGTTTAAAATTTAAAAATATTCGGCTTGAAAATGAGGTCAAACAAGAAATTTTTGTAGAGCAGCCAATTTCGATTGAAGCCACGGGTGACTACCATGCTTTTGGTGCCTTCGTCAGTGGTATTTCGGCCTTGCCGCGTATCGTGACCATGCATGATTTTGTCATTGAAGCAAAACCTGCCAAAGAAACCTCGGATATTCCGCAGGTCGATTACAGCGTCAAGGCGAAAACATATCGTTATATCGGTGTAGACGAGCAAAACGCTGCCTCGTCGGTTCAGCCATCTGCCGCACCCGCAGCAGCACAAGGGGGGACACCTTAATGATACGTCAACTTCTGTGCTTGAGTGTGGTGGTGCTGGGGCTTGCGGGTTGTGACTCACGCATTGACAGTGTGCAGCAGCAAATGGCCGCTATTCGAAGTCAGCCACCGTTACCGATTGAGCCTGCGCCTGTATTTATGCCTGTTCCGCCCTACCTTTATTCTGCCAATCAGTTACGCAATCCATTCTTGCCGAACTCGATTGCCGCAGAACTCAAGGTGATGTCTGGAAAACGCGTTTACCCAAATCTATCCAGACCCAAACAGCCACTTGAAAGTTATGCGCTTGAATCATTAAACATGAAAGGCAGTATGCGCCGCATCAATGGCCAAATTCTGGCATTAATTCAAACGCCTGATGGTGAAATTGAGCGTGTACAAATTGGCAATTATATGGGGCTGAATGAAGGGCGGATTGTAGCCATCTCACCCACACAAATTGATTTAATGGAAATTGTGCCAGATGGACGTGATGGATTTATTGAACGGCCACGATCTTTGGTTTTAATTGGACCGAAGCCCTAGTGCACAGGGGAATAATAATGAGAAAAAGCTTGAACGTTTTTATGCTTGGGGGAGTCTCGATGAAACAGGTAATTCGTCAATTTACGATGGCAAGTGTGACCTATGCCGTGATGCAAGTTGCAAGTGCGCAGGTCGCCATTACCAATGTCGTCCCGATGACGATTCCGGGACAAGGGACCGAAGTGCGGATTATGTTTAATGGACTGCCGCCACAACCTCAGTCGTATCAACTTGAGCAACCTTCTCGTCTGATTCTGGATTTCGATCAAGCCACGCAAAAACTGGCCAAACGCAGTATTGCGCTCACCAGCAATGAAGCCTCGGGAATTGAAGTCAGTGCAGATGAAAAACGCGCCCGTGTCACGGTGAATCTTAAAAATTCAGGTGCGTTTACCACACGTGCAGAAGGCAATGTCTTCATTCTTAAAATTAATAATCTGGCCTCTGCCGCGACCCCACTTGCCGCTCCAGCCCCAAAAAACCAGCTTTCTATTGGAAATATTGGATTTCAAAAAGGAGCACAAGGTGAGGGGCAGGTGGTGATTGATCTGCAAGGCAGTACCACGCCTGTCGATGTGCAGCAAGAAGGCAGCAAGGTGGTGGTGCGTTTTCCCGGCATCAAAATTCCGACGCATCTGGCGCGCCGCCTGAATACCACCGAGTTTGCAACGCCTGTGGCATCGATTGATGCATTCAATAATGGCAGCAACGGTGTGGTCTCGATTCAGTCGACGGGGAGTTATGAATACATGGCGTATCAGGCCGAAAATAAACTTACCATCAGTCTAAAGCGCCCACAAGATAATGTCAGACTAAACTCAAAAAACAACCAAAACTATACGGGTAAGAAGATTTCACTGGATTTTCAAGACATTGAAGTACGCCGCGTATTACAGTTACTGGCCGATTTTACCAATATCAATATGGTGACCGCAGATTCTGTACAAGGCAATATTACCTTGCGCCTTAAAGACGTGCCGTGGGATCAGGCGCTGGATATTATTTTAAAAACAAAAAATCTGGACAAGCGCCGTAATGGGAATGTGATCTGGATAGCGCCTGTCACCGAAATGATCAAGTCTGAAGAAGATGAAGCCAAAGCGATTGCACAAAGTACCAAGCTCTCGCCGTTACAAACCGAGTTTATTCAGCTTAAATATGCCAAAGCGGTAGATATTGAAAAATTGATTACTCAAGGTCGAAACAGCGGTACTACCAGTACTGCTACGACTGGTGGTGCGACGGTGGAGCCTTTGGGCGATAGCGTTGGCACTTTGTTAAGCCCGCGTGGCACGATTTCTTTTGATCCGCGTACCAACACTCTTATCTTAAATGACACTGCGCAAAAGATTGACCAGATCCGACGCATGATTGATTTGCTGGATATTCCGGTGAAGCAAGTCATGATTGAAGCACGGATTGTGCGTGCATCAACCTCGTTTAGTAAAGAAATGGGAGTGAAATGGGGCGTCTTGTCGACAGGCAATGATTTACAGGTCACAGGTAAAAATTCAACCTTATGGAACTTGCGTAATGGCGACACCATTAACAATAACTTAAGTGTTGACTTAGGGGTATCGACAGCAGGCGCCAGCAGTATTTCATTTGGTTTAATCAGTTTGTCTGATTTTATGCTGGACTTGGAGCTGTCTGCTTTGCAGGCTGACGGATACGGCGAAGTGATTTCAACACCGAAAGTGATGTCCGCCGACAAGCAAAAAGCCAAAGTAGCAACCGGTGTAGAGGTGCCGTATCAGTCCACCACCAATTCGGCAGCAGGATCAACTGCCACAACCTCATTTAAAGAAGCATTGCTCAGTCTGGAAGTCACACCCAACATTACCCCAGACGGTAAAATTTTGATGGAACTGAATATTGCCAATGACTCGATCAATAGTTATGCCCAAAACGGTGAGGCCATTTTAAATAAAAATGCGATCAATACCAATGTCTTGGTGAATAATGGTGAGACAGTTGTCTTGGGTGGTGTATTCGAACAAACCACGTCTAATGCGGTGACCAAAGTGCCATTTTTAGGTGATTTGCCTTATGTGGGGCGTTTATTTAAAAAGACCGCAAAAAGTGAAGCGAAAAATGAACTGCTAATTTTTGTGACACCTCGAATAGTTAATGACACTATTGTTGGAAATCATTAATATAGTTTTAATTCAAGTAATTCAATAGGTGACTCCTTGCCAAGCAAAGAGTTTGACAGCCTACCCAATATTTATTTGGTAGGTCCCATGGGAGCAGGAAAGACCACCGTTGGGCGGCATTTGGCAGAATTGTTGGGGCGTGAATTTCTCGACAGCGATCATGAAATTGAACGCAGAACAGGTGCTACAATTCCATGGATTTTTGAAAAAGAAGGTGAATTGGGCTTTCGTGGCCGAGAAACCAATGTGCTCGATGATCTTACCTCTCGTCACCATTTGGTATTGGCTACAGGTGGTGGCGCTGTCACCCAAGCAGCAAACCGAAACTATCTAAAAACACGCGGCGTCGTGATTTATCTATTTACGCCTGTCGAGTTACAATTACAACGCACCTATCGTGATAAAAATCGTCCTTTATTGCAGGTCGAGAATCCGGAGCAACGCCTTCGAGATTTACTCAGTACCCGAGATCCGTTGTACCGTGAAGTGGCCCATCATATTATTGAAACAAATCAAGGCGCAGCACGTGATCTTGCCCAGCAAATTTTACGCGTGATCTTAACGCCCCAATTGCACTAGTTTTCTCACCGGTTTAAATGTTTATGCAAACACTTCACGTAGAGTTAGGCGATCGCCGTTATCCAATCTTTATTGGTAGTCAATTACAGCCACATAACCTGCTTGCGCCGTATATCAAAGGTCGTCAGGTGATGATCGTGACCAATACCACGCTGGAACAGCTCTATCTGCAACACTATGTAGATGCGTTGACTGCTCTAGACAAGCAAGTGGCTGTATGTGTGCTGCCAGATGGCGAGAAATACAAAAATATCGAGCACTTGAATCTTATTTTTGATGCGCTGCTCCAAGCCGGGTTTAATCGGGATTGTACCGTGCTGGCACTTGGTGGTGGCGTGATTGGCGATATGGCTGGCTTTGCCGCAGCGAGTTTCCAGCGTGGCGTATACTTTATTCAGGTGCCAACCACATTGTTGTCTCAAGTTGATTCAAGTGTCGGTGGAAAAACAGGCATTAATCATCCATTAGGCAAAAATATGATCGGGGCCTTTAAGCAGCCTGAAGTGGTCATGGCCGATATGTCACAGTTAAAGTCTTTACCACCGCGTGAGCTGTCTGCGGGCCTAGCCGAAGTGATTAAATATGCCTTGCTCGGGGATCTTGAATTTTTGGCATGGCTCGAAACACACATGGACGAGTTGGTCGCTGGAAATGAAACTTTGCTTGCAGAAGCGGTGTATCGCTCATGCGCTCATAAGGCGCGAATTGTAGCAAACGACGAAAAAGAGCAGGGTGAACGCGCTTTACTTAATTTGGGTCACACCTTTGGTCATGCCATTGAATCATATTTGGGTTATGGTGAATGGCTGCATGGCGAGGCAGTGGCAACCGGTATGGTTATGGCGGCTGATTTGTCGCAGCGCATGGGCTGGATTTCTGAAGCAGATCTGGCGCGTACAAAAAAGATTATTCAGCGTGCGCGTTTGCCGATATCATGTCCGCAAATTCCGTTGGACGCATTTTTGTCTTATATGTCGCATGACAAGAAAGTGCTCAATGGACAGCTAAGACTGGTATTATTGCAGCGTCTAGGTCAGGCAGTCATTACCAAGACTTTTGATGTCGATCAAATGAAAGCCGCAATTCTTGCAAATCAAACTGTAAATCAATAAGGTGAATGCATGACAGCACATCGCACACTATGGCAAAAAATTCAGCATTACAGCTGGCTGGTGTGTGCGCTTGTCTGTCTGTTTTTTGCATTGGTGTTTTGGGCAATTAACGACACCGACAAGCTGGTCGAAATGGATCGTACTGATATTGCGCAAACCCAAGTGCAAATTCAACCCGAGAAAGTGGCGGCCACCAGTCATCTTGGGATGCTATCTCAAGAAGTGAAACCTCTGGATTTAACCACCCGCGTGGTCACGGCCAGTTTGCATGAGTCCGAGTTTCGGGGCACCAAGTTCGTCAGTGAAAACAAGAAAAGCTGGACGATAGAGCTTTTTCGCGCTTCAGATGAAGACATTATTAAGAACTATTTAAAAACTCGTGCTGACCGAAATCAGTTTTACTACTTCCGTCTAACTGGGCCCGATCAGCAAGAGCAATATATGCTGGTTTACGGCACCTTTGGAAGTGAGTCTGCTGCCAATTCGCAGTTAAAACAGCTTGAATTAAAACTACCGGCATCGGTTCGCCCGCATGCAGTATCTTTTGCCAGTCTGGCGCCTCTGGTGAATGATCTGGGGTCTGACGAGTTGGGGCTGGTGGCACAATTGCATGAAATCAATTTAAAACCAGCCGCATTGCCGCGCGTGGAACCTCAAACTTTTAATCCATTGGCAAACGCGCCGAGCTCATCTACGACCAGCACCACGGTTACGCGCCGTGATGCGCAAGGCAATGTGGTGGATGTTCGCCAGTCACGCTCCAATGCCGAATTACCAGCGTCTTCAACCAAAGCATCAGCCATCGATCAAAAGGCACCAAAACAGACCGAGCGCGAAATCAGCGACCCATTTAATTGACGATAAAAGAACCAAAATAGAGCATTATTTTTGATCAATATTAAAATTGTGCAATATTTTGGTGCATTTTAAAAGTGTACTTTTAATTTTACAGAATGATAAAAAATATTATTGCTATACAAATAAATAAGTTAACCATTTATAAATAAATGTGGCATCTTTTTTGCATGTTTGATGCGCTAATTGATCAATTTGTCCTATTTTGGCGCTAAGCCGTCATAAAATTCAATTAGCATGCGAAATCGTCGTTTCGCCTGCTTTAAAAAAGTGCGAAATAACTCAACACGTTTTTGTCATGAAGTTGCTGCCATATAGAGCTAAAAAAGCGTATATTCAGGAAGTAACGCAAAAATGGGTTGTGGAACATTTAGCTTTACGTGAGTAATGAGACAACGTCGCGAAGAAATAATTGATCGTTATACGCTCGAAAGAGCCATGTTGAAGAAGGGTACGCTATGCATTTGCCATCGCCTCACACTGTAGCTCCCGCTCAAGGTTTATACCAACCGGATGAGTTTAAAGATAACTGTGGTTTTGGTCTGATTGCCCATATGAAAGGGGATTCTAGCCACCATCTTGTACAAACCGCAATTCACAGTTTAAGTTGCATGACGCACCGTGGTGGTATTGCCGCAGATGGTAAAACCGGGGACGGATGCGGTCTACTATTGGCTATGCCAAAGCAATTTTTCCGTGAAGAAGCAAAAAAGCTCAGTGACATTACACTCAGCGAAATTTTTGCAGTCGGTACGGTGTTTTTAAATATTGATCCTGCCTTGGCGCAACATGCAAAAACGATTTTAACCAAAGAAATTGAAGCGGATGGCCTGCGTGTCATTGGGTGGCGCGTTGTTCCAACCAATAACGACGCGTTAGGCGAAATTGCTTTGCAATCATTGCCGGGCTTCGAACAAGTATTTGTGAACTGTCCAATGGGCGTGACTGAGGTTGAATTCAACCGTAAGCTCTTTTTAGCGCGCCGTCGTGCAGAGCAGCAACTCAGTAACGATCCGTTGTTTTACGTGACCACGTTATGCTCGACCGTAATTAGCTATAAAGGCCTCATGATGCCAGCAGCGATTGCGGACTTTTATACCGATTTAGCAGATGAGCGTCTTGCATCGCATATTGTGGTGTTCCATCAGCGCTTCTCGACCAACACCTTACCGCGTTGGCCGTTGGCACAGCCGTTCCGTTATCTTGCCCACAATGGTGAAATCAACACGATTACTGCCAACCGTAACTGGGCAATGGCGCGTACACCAAAATTTGAAAATCCACTCCTTCCTGGTTTGACCAAGCTCACACCGATTGTTAACCGTACCGGATCAGACTCATCTAGTCTCGACAACATGCTTGAGATTCTGATCGGTGGGGGAATGGATCTATTCCGTGCCTTGCGCATGCTAGTACCGCCTGCATGGCAAAACGTTGAAACCCTAGATGCAGATTTACGTGCATTTTATGAATTTAACTCAAAGCACATGGAAGCATGGGATGGCCCTGCGGGTCTTGTGATTCAAGATGGCCGTCATGCCATTTGTATGCTAGACCGTAATGGTTTGCGTCCAGCGCGTTGGGTGATTACCAAAAATGATTACATCACTTTGGCCTCTGAAATTGGGGTATGGGATTATCAACCAGAAGATGTAATTTCGAAAGGCCGTGTCGGTCCGGGTCAGATTCTGGTGGTCGATACCTTTACAGGTAAAGTGCTGGATACACAAGATGTCAGCAACCATCTTAAACGTATGCGCCCGTACCGTCAGTGGTTACGTGAAAACTCGCTGCGTCTACAAGGTAGCCCAGAGCTTGAAGAGCATTTAATTGATAAAGGCTTGGCAGGCGACAACCTGAAAGCTGCACAAAAAATGTTCTTGGTCACTTTTGAAGAACGTGACCAGTTGTTACGTCCTATTGCTGAAAGTGGTCAAGAAGCGGTTGGTTCAATGGGTGATGACACGCCAATGGCGGTATTGTCTCGTCAGGTGCGTCCTGTATCGGATTACTTCCGTCAGCAGTTTGCACAGGTCACCAACCCGCCAATCGATCCATTACGTGAATCGATTGTGATGTCGCTTGAAACCTGTATGGGGCGCGAGCAAAACGTATTTGAGCAAGGGCCAGAGCATGCCGATCGCCTGATTATTTCAAGTCCGGTATTGTCAAACTCCAAAATGCATCAGATTCGTACCCTCGGACGTAAAGGCTACGAAATTGCCGATATCGATCTGAACTATCCAGAAGAAGAAGGCTTACAGGCGGCGATTCAGCGTATTTGCGAGGCATCTGCACAGGCGATTCGCGATGGTAAAACCTTGCTGGTGATTTCGGATAAGAAAATCCGCGAAGGTTACCTACCAGCCAATGCAGTATTGGCCACTGGCGCCATCCATCACTATTTGATCAATACCGGCTTACGTACCGATGCCAACATTATTGTTGAAACCGGTGTGGCGCGTGACCCGCATCAGTTTGCAGTGATCTTGGGCTTTGGTGCGACTGCGATTTATCCATACCTAGCTTATGACGTGATCAATGACTTGGTTGCCAAGGGTGAACTCCTCGGCGATCCGGTACACGCTCAGGCCAATTTCCGTAAAGGTATCGAAAAAGGCCTGTTGAAAGTCCTTTCAAAAATGGGGATTTCAACCGTTGCATCATACCGAGGCGGTCAGTTATTCGAAGCGGTGGGACTATCGAAGGAAGTCGTCAATACCTGCTTTATTGGTGTACCAAGCCGTATCGAAGGCGCAACTTTTGCCGATCTTGAAAATGACCAGAAAAAACTGGCCGCAACTGCATGGCAAAATCGTCAGCCGATTGACCAAGGCGGTATGCTCAAGTTTGTATTTGGCAAGGAATATCACGCCTTTAACCCAGACGTGATCAATGCATTACACAGAGCTGTACGTTCTGGCAATTACCAAGACTTTAAAGAATACGCCGAACTGGTCAACAACCGTCCGGTAGCAACTATTCGTGACTTGTTCAAGCTTAAAATCAGCAATTCAATTGCGCTTGAACAGGTGGAGCCGGTTGAGCAAATCTTACCGCGCTTTGACTCGGCAGGGATGTCGATTGGTGCCTTGTCGCCAGAAGCGCATGAAGCCATTGCGATTGCCATGAACACCATGGGTGGACGCTCAAACTCGGGTGAGGGCGGTGAAGATCCAGCACGTTACGGTACCATTCGTAACTCGAAAATCAAGCAGATCGCATCGGGCCGTTTTGGTGTGACACCGGCTTACCTTACTTCTGCAGAAGTGTTGCAGATTAAAGTGGCACAAGGTGCAAAACCAGGTGAAGGCGGTCAGTTACCGGGCGGTAAAGTCAATAGCTTGATCGCGCGTTTGCGTTATGCGGTGCCGGGTGTAACCTTGATTTCACCTCCTCCACATCACGACATTTACTCGATTGAAGATTTGTCGCAGTTGATTTTTGACTTGAAACAAGTCAACCCGCAGGCAATGGTATCGGTTAAACTGGTGTCTGAGCCGGGTGTAGGAACAATTGCGGCGGGTGTAGCAAAAGCCTATGCCGACTTCATTACTATTTCAGGCTATGACGGCGGTACTGCTGCATCTCCATTGTCTTCGATCCACCATGCTGGTTCGCCTTGGGAATTGGGTTTGTCTGAAGCGCATCAGGCACTTCGTGTGAATGACCTGCGTGGCAAAGTACGCGTACAGACAGATGGTGGCCTCAAAACCGGTTTAGACGTAATTAAAGCCGCCATTTTGGGTGCGGAAAGTTTCGGTTTTGGCTCGACTCCAATGATTGCATTGGGTTGTAAATACCTACGTATTTGCCACCTTAACAACTGTGCAACCGGTGTAGCAACTCAGCAAGATCACTTGCGTAAAGAGCATTATATTGGTGAGCCAGAAATGCTGATTAATTTCTTCCACTTTATTGCGGAAGAAACACGTGAATGGTTGGCTGCACTAGGTGTCGTATCGCTTAAAGATTTGATTGGCCGTGTCGACTTACTCGAAATCTTGCCGGGTGAAACCGACAAGCATGCCCATCTAGACTTAACACCTTTAATCCAGTCGCATCCATCGGCTGAAGGCAAGGCACAATATTGTCAAGTTCAGGGCAACCAGCCGTTCGACAAAGGCATTCTTGCTGAAAAAATGGTGAGTGCAATGCTCCCTGCAATTGAAGCAGGTACTGGCGGCGAGTTCAATTTCGAGATTGGTAACTGTGACCGTTCAATTGGCGCACGTTTATCGGGCGAAATTGCACGCCGTTATGGCAACCTCGATATGGAGGCGCATCCGGTCGTACTTAACCTTAACGGTACAGCAGGTCAGTCTCTGGGAGTATGGAATGCCGGTGGTTTGCACATTAAGCTTGAAGGTGATGCCAACGATTACGTAGGGAAAGGAATGGCAGGTGGTCGTATCTCGATCTTCCCACCAAAAGGTTCGCCGTTCCAGACTCAAAATACTGCCATCATTGGAAACACCTGCTTGTACGGTGCGACTGGCGGTAAGTTATTTGCTGCCGGAACTGCGGGTGAGCGTTTTGCAGTACGTAACTCTGGTGCATTTGCTGTTATTGAAGGTGCGGGCGATCACTGCTGTGAATATATGACCGGCGGTATCGTGACTGTATTGGGTAAAGTGGGGCATAACTTCGGTGCCGGTATGACCGGTGGTTTTGCATACGTTCTGGATCTTGAAAATAACTTCGTCGATTACTACAACCATGAGTTGATTGATTTAACTCGTATTTCAACTGAATCGATGGAAGATCATCAAGAAAATTTACTGCGTATTCTGGATGAACACATCAAAGAAACAGGCAGTGCATGGGCGTATAAGATCCGCAACGAGTTTGATTTCTACAGTCGCAAGTTCTGGTTAGTCAAGCCAAAAGCTGCTAACTTACTGACGCTGTTGAAAGCAACCAAAGCCGATCCTCAATAATTCCACTACTCATATTTTGACAGGCAAGTGTGGATAACTTTCGAGTTTTCCACACTGACCCACGGAGCAAGACATGGCAGAGCGCCTAAATAATGACTTTCAGTTTCTGGATGTAGCACGCCAAGATCCAGAGAAAAAAGATATTGATGTCCGCAAATCTGAGTTTGTGGAAATTTATAAACCGTTCACGGCTGAAGTGGCTGCCAATCAGACCCATCGTTGTTTGGGCTGTGGTAACCCGTACTGTGAATGGAAATGTCCGGTACATAACTATATTCCAAACTGGTTAAAACTGATTGCAGAAGGCCGTATTTTTCAGGCGGCAGAATTGTGCCATCAAACCAATACCTTACCGGAAGTGTGTGGTCGTGTGTGCCCACAAGACCGTTTGTGTGAAGGTGCATGTACCCTCAATGACGGTTTTGGTGCGGTAACAATTGGTAATGCAGAAAAATATATTAACGATACAGCCTTTGCACTGGGCTGGCGTCCAGATATGTCGTCAGTGAAATGGACCGATAAAAAAGTGGCCATTATTGGCGCAGGCCCGGCAGGACTTGGCTGTGCAGATATTCTAGTGCGTAATGGTGTAAAACCGGTGGTCTTCGATAAGCGCCCTGAAATTGGTGGTTTGCTGACTTTCGGTATTCCTGAGTTTAAAATGGAAAAAGACGTGATGAAGCGTCGCCGTGAAATCTTCACGGGCATGGGCGTTGAATTCCGTTTAAATGTTGAAATCGGTACGGACATCACCATCGACCAGTTACTGCAAGATTACGATGCAGTATTTATGGGAATGGGCACCTACACTTACATGAAGGGTGGTTTCCCGGGCGAAGAGCTTGAGGGTGTGTATGATGCACTGGATTTCCTGATTGCCAACGTAAACCGTACGCAAGGCTGGGAGCAAAACCCAAGCGAATACATCAGTGTTGAAGGCAAGAAAGTGATCGTGCTGGGTGGTGGCGATACGGCAATGGACTGTAACCGTACTTCGATCCGTCAGGGTGCGGAGCAGGTCACCTGTGCATATCGTCGTGATGAAGCCAACATGCCGGGTTCACGTCGTGAAGTAAAAAATGCGCGCGAAGAAGGCGTTAATTTCTTGTTTAACCGTCAGCCAATCGAAATTGTGGGCGAAAACGGCCAAGTGACTGGCGTCAAAGTGGTGACCACACAGTTAGGTACGCCAGACAGTCGTGGCCGTCGTAGCCCAGAACCGATTCCGGGTTCCGAAGAAGTTCTAGCAGCAGATGCCGTATTATTGGCATTTGGTTTCCGTCCAAGTCCGGCAGACTGGTTTGCACCTGCCAATATTGGTTTGGATGGCTCGGGTCGCGTACTTGCTGCTGAACAACAACAATATAAATTCCAGACATCT
Organism: Acinetobacter sp. V89_7; assembly: GCF_029967895.1. Classification (NCBI taxonomy): domain Bacteria; kingdom Pseudomonadati; phylum Pseudomonadota; class Gammaproteobacteria; order Moraxellales; family Moraxellaceae; genus Acinetobacter; species Acinetobacter sp. V89_7. Next base: position 1,340 of record NZ_JASCAJ010000022.1, on the reverse strand, counting down.
AACCCGAAAATCTTTGCGGGTGGCGATATGGTGCGTGGCTCTGACTTGGTTGTGACTGCAATCTGGGAAGGTCGTCAGGCAGCAGAAGGTATTTTGGATTACCTCGACGTGTAACGTTAAAACATCCAAAGACCCATTTCCAAAAGCCTGCACGGATGCAGGCTTTTGTCATTTTTGTGCATTAATCGGGTTGAGCAGTTCGGTCAATTGTACAAGCAGTTTTGCCATAGGGTTTTATCGATTCACTCGCCATACTCGAAAAAAACAGCAGGATTCGGCCATGGCAACAGTGATTCAGCAGGCATCGAAAGCATATCAGCAGCGTCCTAAAGCGTTGGGCATTACCGTGCGGCGCTTACAATTCCATCCTGAAAAAATCAAGCGGCATTACTTTGCCAATTCACCTGTCATGTCGCATTTGCTCACTGCACTGTCATCGACCTTTCCGGTAGGAGAGCAGTTTTTTGTGCATAGCGTGCGTAACGTGCGTGATCGAATTGCAGATCCACAGCTTCAGGCTCAAATTGCAGCTTTTATTGGTCAAGAGGCGATGCATTCCAAGGCGCATACTGAGTTTAATGATGCATGGCGCAAAGACGATTATAATCTGGATCGCTTTCAAGCATGGCTCATGCGAAAAGATCGTCATGTACGTAATTTGCATCCGAAAGTGCAGCTTGCCATTACCTGTGCATTTGAGCATTTTACTGCTTTGTTGGGAGGCTATATTTTAAGGCATCCTGAGGTACTCAGTACATTAGATGAAGATGCCATGAAGCTCTGGGTATGGCATGCGATTGAAGAAATCGAACATCGTGCTGTGGCCTTCGATGTGTACCAAGAGATTTATGGCGATCATAAGCTGCGCACTCTGATAATGCGAAGTGTCACCACAGGCTTTGCCAGCCTTACCTTTTACTCGGCCAGCAAACTGTTCATGCAGGATCGACGTAAAAGCTTACCTAAAGTGGGCGCTAATCTTTTCGGGGTTTATTTGGTGGCCAAAATGTTTGTGCAATTATTGCCAGAATATCTGGCCTATTACAAACCAGATTTTCACCCTGCCGATCACGATTACAGCGAACTGATTGCATACTGGAAAGAAAAAATGGCGGCAGATTATGATATGCCGGCATTTCAGGAGACTTCCGCCCAGCTTCGTTACAGCTGAACCTGAATCAACCAAAAAGCGGGCGTCTGGCCCGTTTTTTTATGATAAAGAAAATAAACAAAACAGCGCCAAAATCCTCGTTACAATGCCTTTCACGATTACAGCGAACTGATTGCATACTGGAAAGAAAAAATGGCGGCAGATTATGATATGCCGGCATTTCAGGAGA
>NZ_JASCAJ010000021.1:0-66605 GCF_029967895.1 Acinetobacter sp. V89_7 | reverse complement strand
ACGACGGCTTTAAACCAGCTTGAACAGTCGGGCGGTAAGTATGCGCTGTGTTCGATGTGTATCGGCGTGGGTCAGGGGATTGCACTCATTATTGAGCGGATTGCTTAAACGGAGATCATGATGAGCCAGTTATATGCTTCTCTTTTTTATCAACAAGACGTAACTGAAATTTTCAGTGATCGTGCGTTGGTCAAATATATGATTGAGACAGAGGTTGCACTGGCGCAAGCGCAAGCAGCAGTTGGGGTAATTCCCCAGTCTGCTGCCGATATCATTACGTTTGCCACTCAAGATGCGGTTGAAAAAATTGATTTTCAAAGTTTAGCAATTGCGACAGGTTTGGCAGGAAATATCGCAATTCCTTTTGTCAAACAACTGACTTCAATTGTGAAGCAAGTCGATGAAGAAGCATCGCGTTATGTGCATTGGGGTGCGACTAGTCAAGATATTCTAGACACAGCATGTGTACTGCAATCGCGTGATGCACTTGTTATTGTAGAACTGCTTTTAAATCAGTGCTATCAGGCTGCTTTACAACAAGCGCAACGATATCGCCATCAGGTGATGATGGGGCGCACATGGTTACAGCAAGCTTTACCGATCACCTTGGGACATAAGCTTGCGCGTTGGGCTTCTGCGTTTAAGCGCGATTTAGACCGCTTACAACTTATGAAGTCACGTGTGTTGACTGCACAATTAGGTGGCGCAGTTGGCTCGCTGGCATCTTTGCAAAATCAGGGAACCTCCGTTACACAAGCATTTGCAAAAACCTTAAATCTGACACATGCCGCATGTACATGGCATGGCGAAAGAGATCGTATTGTCGAAATTGCAAGTGTACTCGGCTTGATTACGGGTAACACAGGCAAGATGGCGCGCGACTGGTCACTGATGATGCAAACAGAAGTTGCAGAAGTATTTGAACCGACAGCCCAAGGGCGTGGCGGATCTTCAACCATGCCACATAAGCGTAATCCGGTTGCTGCGGCGTCGGTATTGGCTGCGGCCAATCGTGTTCCTGCGTTAATGTCGAGCATGTATCAAAGCATGGTGCAAGAGCATGAACGTAGCTTGGGTAGCTGGCATGCTGAATGGCTTGCCTTACCGGAAATCTTTCAACTCACCGCGGGTGCTCTAGAGCGTACTTTAGATGTCTTGAAAGGTATGGATGTCAATGCAGAAAACATGCGCGCCAATATCGAGTGTACACAAGGCTTAATCATGGCTGAAGCAGTCATGATGGCGTTGGCACCGCATCTGGGACGTCTAAATGCACATCACGTGGTGGAAGCAGCTTGTAAAAAAGCCGTTGCTGAACACAAACATTTAAAAGACATCATGGCAGAGACTGCGGAAGTCACTGCATTGTTCGATGCAAAGCAGCTTGAGGCAATATTCAAACCAGAATCTTACCTCGGCAATATTCAAGATCAGATTGATGCTGTTTTGCAAGAAGCAAAAGGAGAGGCAAAGTGAGCAATATTCATATCACTATGATTAACAATCGTCAGGGCCAACCGCTTGCGGTACAGGTTCAGGGGCCACAAGATGCTCCCGCGATTGTGTTTTCGAACTCGCTTGGTACCGACAATACCATGTGGATGCCACAAATCGAAGCGCTCAAAGCCGATTTTAAAATTGTAACTTACGATACACGTGGACACGGCCAAAGTGCTGTTATTGATCAAACCGAATTGCAGCATCTGGGTGAAGATGTCATTGATATTTTGGATGCCTTAAATATTGATCAAGCCCACTTTTGTGGTATTTCAATGGGCGGTATGACGGCACTTTGGTTAGGTATTCATCGCCCTGAACGTTTTTATAGCATCACGGTTGCCAATTCTGCTGCAAAAATCTGGACAGCAGAAGGCTGGAATGCACGCGCTGCTTCCGTAGAAGCAACGGGTTTGAGTGATTTGGTCAGTACCACACATACTCGCTGGTTTAGCGAAAAATTTGATCATCAAGCCAGTGTGCTTGCTCAAAACACGATTCGAAGTCTAGCCAATACTCCAGCACAAGGGTATGCCAATGCCTGCCGTGCACTTGCAGGCGCAGATCTGCGTGAATCGATTGCAAAGATTTCAATTCCGACACTGATCATTGCCGGAGAAGCAGATCCGGTCACTACGGTCAGCGATGCTGAGTTTTTACATCAATATATCCAAAACAGCCAGTTGAAGACATTGGACGCTTCACATCTGTCAAATATTGAACAGCCTGAAGCATTCACGCAAGTTTTTGGCCAGTTTATTAGATCAATCGTTTAATAAACTGATTTAAAAGGATTTAGGCCTTAGGAGGCAGATATGGCGTCTCAGGATTACGCTGCACAAAAGACAAGTCTGGATGCACAGGCATTAATCAATGATGCACCACTGAGTAAGTATCAGTGGTTGATTGCGATTGTGTGTTTTTTGATTGTCTTTGTGGATGGTATAGATACCGCAGCAATGGGATTTATTGCGCCTGCGCTTGCTCAAGATTGGGGCGTGGATCGATCGCAGTTGGGTCCTGTAATGAGTGCAGCCTTGGGCGGTATGATTATTGGTGCGCTGGTTTCAGGCCCCACAGCCGATCGTTTTGGTCGCAAGATTGTGCTGTCTGTTGCGATGTTGATTTTTGGTGGTTTTACACTTGCCTGTGCATATTCCACAACATTAGACAGTTTGGTGATTTTCCGGTTTTTAACTGGGATTGGTCTGGGCGCTGCAATGCCAAACGCGACCACACTTTTTTCAGAATACTGTCCGGCACGAATTCGTTCTTTGCTCGTGACATGTATGTTTTGTGGTTACAACTTGGGCATGGCAATGGGTGGCTTTATCAGCAGCTGGTTAATTCCGGCTTATGGTTGGCACAGCCTGTTTTTGTTAGGCGGTTGGGCCCCCTTGATTTTGATGCTTGTGGTGATGGTGTTTTTACCAGAATCCTATCGTTTCCTGATTGTAAAAGGAAAAAATACCGAAAAGGTGCGTCAGATCTTAACGCGTATTGCACCCCATAAGGTTCAAGGTGTAACCGAATTCCACGTCCCTGAAGAAAAGACAGATGCTTCAAGTAAAAAAGGTGTCTTTGGCATGCTGTTTTCTGGCAAATACGCCAAAGGAACGATTTTGCTTTGGGTGACTTACTTCATGGGTCTGGTCGTAATTTATTTGTTGACCAGCTGGTTACCAACCTTGATGCGTGAAACCGGGGCATCGTTAGAGCGTGCAGCATTCTTGGGTGGATTATTTCAGTTTGGTGGTGTGCTCAGTGCGCTATTTATTGGCTGGGCGATGGACCGTTTTAATCCGAATCGAATTATTGCGGGTTTTTATTTGGCCGCCGGTATTTTTGCGGTAATTGTTGGTCAAAGTCTTTCAAATCCAACTTTACTTGCACTGTTTATCTTGTGTGCGGGTATTGCGGTAAATGGCGCGCAGTCGTCTATGCCGGTTTTAAGTGCACGGTTTTATCCAACGCAGTGCCGTGCAACTGGTGTTGCATGGATGTCGGGCATTGGCCGTTTTGGGGCCGTGTTCGGTGCATGGATTGGGGCAGTTCTGCTGGGTAATAACTGGTCGTTCACCATGATTTTAAGCATGTTGTTCATTCCTGCCGCAGCTGCCGCGATTGCAATTTTTGTTAAGTCTATCGTTGCACATACTGATGCAACTTAAGGTGAGAGTTCTCTAATGAATGATGATGATCGTTACAAACAGGGCATTGAAGTCCGTACAGCAGTCCTCGGCGAAAAACACGTCAACCGTTCGATTGAGAATCTGAACGATTTCAATGAGGACTTTCAGAATTTTATTAGTCGATTTGCTTGGGGTGAGGTGTGGTCTCGTCCGGGCTTACCTCGCCATACACGCAGTCTAGTGACAATCGCGGTTTTATTGGCGCTAGGTCGTGAAGATGAGTTGCGGATGCATTTACGTGCATGTTTCAACAATGGCGTGACCAAAGACGAGCTCAAAGAATTGATCCTGCATTGTTCACTGTATGCGGGCCTACCAGCATCAAATGCTGCCATGCATATGGCTGAACAGGTGTTTGAAGAACTTGGTATCGCACCAGAAAAACTGAACAAAAAATAATGGATCAGCAGATTTAGAGGGAGAAAAATATGTCTCATTTTAACTGGGGCGCTTACGCTCAACGCAATACAGAGGATCATCCGCCAGCCTATGCACCAGGTTATAAAACCAGTGTATTACGCTCGCCAAAAAATGCACTGATCTCGATTGCAGAAACATTGTCGGAAGTGACTGCACCACATTTTAGTGCAGATCAGTTTGGTCCAAAAGACAATGACTTAATTTTGAACTATGCCAAAGACGGTTTGCCAATTGGTGAACGTGTGATTATTCATGGTTATGTTCGTGATCAGTTTGGTCGTCCTGTAAAAAATGCCTTGGTTGAAGTCTGGCAGGCAAACGCATCGGGTCGTTATCGTCATCCGAATGACCAATATGTAGGTGCGATGGATCCAAACTTTGGTGGATGTGGACGTATGCTCACAGACAGCAATGGATATTACGTTTTTCGAACCATTAAGCCAGGTCCATATCCATGGCGTAATCGTATTAATGAATGGCGTCCGGCGCATATCCATTTTTCATTGATTGCAGACGGCTGGGCTCAGCGTTTGATTTCACAGTTTTATTTTGAAGGCGACACTTTAATTGATTCGTGTCCAATCTTAAAAACTGTGCCTTCAGATGATCAACGTCGCGCTTTGATCGCACTTGAAGACAAAAGCAACTTTATTGAAGCTGACAGCCGTTGTTATCGTTTTGACATTACGCTTCGTGGTCGTCGCGCGACTTACTTCGAAAATGACTTAACTTAATGGATGGAGTGAAAATAATGAACGGTTGGAATTTTCAAGAACTCAAAGAAACCCCATCTCAAACAGGTGGTCCTTACGTGCATATTGGCTTGCTTCCAAAACAGGCCAACATTGAAGTGTTTGAACATAACTACGGCAATATGCTGGTTCAAGATCAAACACAAGGTGAACGTATTCGCTTGGAAGGTCAGGTATTTGACGGATTAGGTTTGCCATTACGTGATGTTTTGGTTGAGATCTGGCAAGCAGATGTCAATGGTGTCTATCCAAGTGAAGCAGATACTCAAGGTAAAGCAGCAGATCCGCATTTTCATGGTTGGGGACGTACGGGTGCAGATTTTAAGACAGGTTTTTGGAGCTTCAATACCATTAAGCCTGGCGCAGTACCGGGACGTAAGGGAACAACGCAAGCCCCTCATATTTCAGTGATTCTTTTCGCTCGCGGAATCAACATTGGGTTACATACCCGTGTTTATTTTGAGGATGAAGTTGAAGCAAACGCCAAAGATCCAGTACTTAACAGTATTGAGTGGGTAACACGTCGTCAAACGCTTATCGCAAAACGTGAAGAGCGTGACGGTGAAACAGTTTATCGTTTCGATATTCGCATCCAGGGCGAAGACGAAACGGTATTCTTTGATATCTAAGATTTTTTGGGACCAAAGTTGTATGTCATGCTTGATGTGCAACTCCAATTTTTTTACAAGGGAACGTAAAATGAACAGTTCAAAAAAGTTAGTTAAGCAGTTGCTGATTAGCACGGCTTTAAGTCTCTCCCTACCTATGCTGTCTGTTACGCATGCGGCTGAAAATGCTGCGATGAACAAGGCAACATATGTTGTTAAAAATCTCAATATTGGTGATTTGCCTGTCAAGACTATTGTCCCGATTACGGCAAAAACCAAAGAGCAAGCCATTGCTCAGGCAAAAGTGATTGCAGCGAATAAAGATGCGGATATTGCTGAATTTCGTATAGATTTGCTGGAATTTGCAAGCGACACCAAACAAGTGATTGCACTTGGTCAAGAACTGAACCAGATTTTAAAAGACAAACCGTTGCTCGCAACGATTCGTACTTCAAATGAAGGTGGCAAACTCAATGTAACCGATGAACAGTATGCAAAAATTTACAGCGATTATTTAAAAAAGCCATTTATGCAGTTACTTGATATCGAAATGTTTAGAGATCAGGCAGCAGTTGAAAAGCTGACCAGCTTGGCACACAAGAAAAATGTGTTAGTGGTGATGTCTAACCATGATTTTGATAAAACCCCAAGTGAGCAGGAAATAGTAAATCGCTTACTCAAACAAGATCAAATGGGCGCAGATATCTTAAAAATTGCGGTAATGCCAAAGTCGAAGCAGGATGTCTTTACGCTAATGAATGCGACACTAAAAGTAAGTGAACAGTCGAAAAAACCGTTACTTACGATGTCGATGGGGCGCTTAGGTACGGTATCGCGTGTTTCAACCGCCAATATGGGCGGAAGTTTAAGTTTCGGTATGATCGGCGAGGCTTCGGCACCGGGTCAAATCGATGTCACTGCACTTAAACAAATCTTAAAAACAGTTCAACCAACTCAAACACCATAATCCTGACAAGGAAACTGTCATGAAATTGAATTCTTTGCGTTTATCAGCATTTGCTTTGGGCTTAATCTCTTCAGGCTTTGCGTCTGCGGAAACTTATATCGTTGATCGTTATCAGGATGATAACGACAAAGGCTCTTTACGTTGGGCAATTGAGCAATCAAACGCCAATACGGCTCATGAAAATCAAATTTTAATTCAAGCGGTTGGCAAAGCACCGTATGTGATTAAAGTCGACAAGCCACTTCCATCTATTAAATCAGCAGTCAAGATTATTGGGACTCAGTGGGATAAAACTGGTGAATACATCGCGATTGATGGTTCAAACTATATTAAAGGTGAAGGTGCTAAAGCTTGCCCAGGAGCAAACCCAGAGCAATACGGCACAAACGTCCGTACCATGACTTTACCGGGCTTGGTCTTGCAAGATGTAAACGGCGTAACGCTAAAAGGCTTAGATGTACATCGCTTTTGTATTGGTGTTTTGGTCAATCGCTCAAGTAACAACTTGATTCAACATAACCGCATTAGTAATAACTACGGTGGTGCGGGTGTGATGATCACAGGGGATGATGGTAAAGGCAACCCGACATCGACAACCACCAATAACAATAAGGTGTTAGACAATCTGTTTATCGATAACGGCGATGGTCTTGAGTTAACTCGCGGTGCAGCATTTAACTTAGTTGCCAATAACTTGTTTACTTCAACAAAAGCGAATCCTGAACCATCACAAGGCATTGAAATTTTGTGGGGCAACGACAATGCCGTGGTCGGTAACAAGTTTGAGAACTACTCAGACGGTTTGCAAATCAACTGGGGTAAGCGTAATTACATCGCCTACAATGAGTTAACCAACAACTCGTTAGGTTTCAATTTAACAGGCGATGGCAATATTTTTGACAGTAACAGAGTGCATGGTAACCGTATTGGGGTGGCGATTCGTTCTGAAAAAGATGCCAATGCTCGTATCACATTGACCAAAAACCAAATTTGGGATAACGGCAAAGACATCAAGCGCTGCGAAGCGGGTGGTTCATGTGTGCCGAATCAGCGTTTAGGCGCAATCGTGTTTGGTGTGCCTGCGCTCGAGCATGAAGGTTTTGTTGGCTCTCGTGGTGGTGGTGTTGTCATTGAGCCTGCAAAGCTGCAAAAAACCTGTACTCAGCCGAATCAGCAAAACTGTAACGCTGTACCAAACCAAGGTATTCAGGCGCCGAAGCTCACTGTATCTAAAAAACAAATTACGGTAGAAGTAAAAGGTATGCCAAATCAACGTTATAACGTTGAATTCTTTGGTAACCGTTCGGCTTCCTCTAAAGAAGCTGAGCAGTATCTAGATTCTGTAGTTGTTGTTACAGATGCTCAGGGCGTTGCAAAAGCCAACTGGACACCAAAAGTTGTTATGCCATCGATCACGGCAAATGTGACTGATCACTTGGGTGCGACTTCAGAGCTCAGTCCAGCGGTGATGATGAAATAATGTTTGTAGTATACGGTGTTTCCAGAAATTGGAAACACCTTGAATAGAAAGGGAATTTTCAATGCAAGATTTTTTAAAATTGGGCTTAATTTCTGCTGCTTTGCTCAGTTGTCAGTTTGCTTCGGCAAATGAATTTTATTCTCAAGATCGTCAGTGGCTTTTGGGCGATTGGGGTGGGAATCGTCAGCAACTTGAACAACAGGGATACAAATTCACGGCTTCGATCATGAGCCAGGCGGCAAGTAATATCTCTGGTGGCTTTAATGACAATACAACTGTTGAAAATGCGGGACAACTGACGCTGGGCGCAAATTTTGACTTGAGTAAAATTGCAGGTTGGAAAGATACAAGCGCAGCCATCATGATCACCAAACGTGATGGAAACGCAATCACTTTGGAACGTATCAAAGATCCACGATCATCGACACTCGGCAATTCACAAGAGATCTATGGGCGTGGAAAAATCTGGCGTTTAACGCAGGCTTGGATCAAAAAAGGCTTTGACGACAATACGGTACAAGTCAAGATTGGTCGTATGGGCATGTCAGACGATTTCAACAGCTCGCAATGTGAGTTTCAAAATCTATTGCTTTGTGGTGGTCAGCTCGGTAAGTCGATCGGATCGATCTGGTATAACTGGCCTGTAGGATTGTGGGGGGCAAATGTGAAGTATCAGTTTGCACCTGAATGGACATTGGGCCTTGGGGTATATGAAGTCAATCCAGATAATGTCAAAACACAGTCGAACAGTGACGGCTTTAACCTAGATATGAACAACGTTAAAGGCGCGACCATTCCGGTGGAGTTGGCATGGAAACCTAAACTTGCTTACTTTGGTGGGCTGCCGGGCGAATATAAAATCGGTGCGCTATATTCCACAGCAGAAGCAACAGATGTTGCCAATCCAAGTAAAGTACATGATGGTAAGCACAGTTTCTGGATCAATACACAGCAGCAACTTACGCAACAAGGCAATGATCCAAAGCGGGGTTTGTATATCAGCTTTAACGGTGTGCTAAACGACAAAGCCACGACAACGGTTCAAAGTACCCAGCAACTTGCACTTTGGTACAAAGGTGCTTTCGATAGCCGTCCAAATGATTCGATTGGTTTTGGTTTGGCCAATTATGTGGTAAACGAGCGTGCACGAGATCGTCAAATTGCAATTGATGAAAGTCGTGGTTATGACCAATACGATGCGTTGGCATCGAACTATATTCCTGTTCAGCACGATGAGCTGAATATCGAACTGAATTACACCTATCAATGGTCCCCAGCAGTCATGCTTCGTCCAAATATTCAATATATTCATCAGCCTGCTGGTGTAAAGGAAGTGGATGATGCATGGGTCGCTGGATTAACTATGCGTTTAAATTTCTAGCAATGACACAAAATGAAGAATAAAAATGTCTAAAATATAGTCAATATCGTTGCTGGTTTTTAAATTTAATTCGAACAGCTAAAGTGGCTTATCCCACTTTAGCTGAATGTGTTTATACATGAGCGCCTTACTTTGAAAACATCAAAGAATGGCAATCATGATAAGTGGAGAAAGATGTATGTCTGACCCTCAAGCGAAGTCTCACATCATATTTAAAATATGGTGTTTTATTCTTGGGCTGGCGTTACTCATTACTGGTGTATTTTATATCATTGGTGGTGGAAAACTGATTAGCCTGGGTGGTTCATGGTACTTCCTGATTGCTGGTTTAATTATTACTGCCTCAGCTTTTTTTATTTTCAAGAAAAAGGCAACAGGGGTGTGGTTATATGCTTTGGCCTTCATCGGTACTGTTATTTGGGCGTTAATTGATGCTGGTTTTGAATTTTGGCCATTGCATTCACGTTTGATGTTCCCGGCAGGTTTATTTGCTGCGGTCATGTTAACCTTGCCATCTATTCGAAAATACCAATATCAAACTCCAATTAATGCGCCAGCATATATCATTGGTGGTTTAACAGTTTTAGGAATGTTTGGCGGTTTATATGGCATGTTTATTCCGCATGCAACAGTAAAAGCATCTGGTGAAGAGTTACCTTTGATTCCGGTTGATCCTGCAAAAAAACAGGTTGATTGGGACCATTATGGTAATGATGCAGGCGGAAGCCGTTTTGTTGCGCTAGATCAGATTAACCGTAACAACGTATCTAAGTTGAAGGAAGCCTGGCGTTTCCGTACGGGTGATTTTACCACTGGTACGGGTAACGGCGCAGAAGACCAGATGACACCTTTGCAAGTTGGCAATAAAGTATTCTTGTGTACACCGCACAACAATATTTTTGCATTAGACGCAGATTCTGGTAAGCAGCTCTGGAAAGCAGAAGTGAATTCTAAAGCAGATGCATGGGAGCGTTGCCGTGGCGTCGCTTACTTTGATTCGACCAAAGCGTTGACTCAACCGACATTGGCTGGTGCAACTCCTGTTACAGCGGTCGCAACCAATACCCAGTGCCCACGTCGTGTGTACACCAATACACCAGATGGTCGTCTGATTGCAGTGAATGCAGATACAGGTGAGCGTTGTAAAGATTTTGGTGTAAATGGTACGGTTGATTTGTTAGAAGGTTTGGGGGATGGCACCAAAGCACCACGCTTTGAAGTCACTTCTGCACCGACTATCGCAGGCACTTCTATTGTTGTGGGTAGCCGTATTGCCGATAACGTAGGTGCTGATATGCCGGGTGGAGTCATTCGTGCATATGATGTCATTACAGGTAAATTGCGCTGGGCGTTCGACCCACGTAATCCAGATCCAAACTATGTGTTGAAGCCGGGTGAAATTTACAAGCGTAGCTCTGCAAACTCATGGGCAGCGATGTCGTATGATCCACAAATGAACACCGTATTCTTACCTATGGGCAGTTCATCTGTCGATTTATGGGGTGCAAACCGCCAGCCACTAGATCATAAGTACAATACGTCTGTTTTAGCGCTAGATGCAACGACTGGTAAAGAAAAGTGGGTGTATCAAACTGTTCACAATGATCTATGGGATTTTGACTTACCAATGCAACCAAGCTTGGTAGACTTCCCAATGAAAGATGGCAGCACTAAACCTGCGGTTGTGATTGGTACAAAATCTGGTCAGTTTTATGTACTTGATCGTGTAACGGGTAAACCGTTAACCAAAGTGATTGAGCAAGAAGTAAAAACTGCCGATATTCCGGGTGAGCAGTACAGCAAAACGCAGCCGCGTTCTGTAGAAATGCCACAAATCGGAAACCAGACTTTAACTGAGTCTGATATGTGGGGTGCAACGCCATTTGATCAGTTGATGTGTCGTATCAGCTTTAAATCGATGCGTTATGAAGGGCTTTATACCGCTCCGGGTACCGATGTTTCATTAAGCTTCCCAGGTTCTTTGGGTGGAATGAACTGGGGATCCATCGCATTTGATCCATCGCATCGTTACATGTTTGTGAATGATATGCGTCTAGGTCTATGGATTCAGTTGATCAAACAAACCCCAGAAGACTTAGCAGTTCAAGCCAATGGCGGTGAGAAAGTTAACACGGGTATGGGCGCAGTGCCGATGAAAGGTACACCGTACAAAGTGAACAAAAACCGTTTCTGGTCTGCATTGAGCATTCCGTGTCAGAAACCACCATTTGGTACGATGACAGCGATTGACATGAAAACACGTCAAATTGCATGGCAAGTACCATTGGGTACAGTTGAAGATACCGGCCCGATGGGCATTAAAATGGGCCTAAAAGCGCCAATTGGTATGCCAACCATTGGTGGTCCAATGGCAACTCAGGGTGGTTTGGTATTCTTTGCTGCAACGCAAGATTACTATCTACGTGCATTTGATACATCAACAGGTAAAGAGTTGTGGAAAGCGCGTTTACCAGTGGGTAGCCAAGGTACGCCTATGAGTTATGTGTCACCGAAAACTGGAAAACAATACGTTGTGATTTCAGCAGGTGGTGCACGTCAGTCTCCAGATCATGGTGACTACGTGATTGCATATGCCCTTGAAAAATAATTCAATCTTTAAAAAAAAGGGACTCTCAGGAGTCCCTTTTTTATTTAAACCAAATTACGCAGCTCATTCGCAGTATTGCGTAATAAAGGTAAAACTTGATCGATAAGATACTGTGGCTGCACCCTATTGGTTTGTGACATACAATTAAGTGCTGCAATGGTAAGCCCCTGTGCGTTTAAAACGGGTACCGCAATCGCAATCACACCCAGTTCATGTTCCTCAGTAGACAAACAGTAGTCCGATTGCCGAACAGCATCTAATGTTTCTAAAAAAGTATGTTCATCGGTAATGGTATAAGGCGTGAGGCGCTTCAGACCATATTTTTTAATCCATTCAATTTGTACTTCACGATCCAGAACAGAAAGTAATACTTTACCGGTGGAGGTAGCGTGGGCAGGCAAACGATTACCCAAATGCATCCCATAGGGACTCACGCGAAGATTATCTTGCTGGGGTAAATAACTACGCGCAACAGGTACAACTTCATGCTCATCGAGCACCACAATTGAAAAGGTGAGGCTGGTTTGAGCACACAGTAGATTTAAAAATGACTGTGCCACTTTGGGTAAATGTGCCGAGCTTAAATAAGAACTAGAAAAACGTAAAACACGATGTGTAAGCCAAAAATAGTGCTCATCGGTATCTAAATAACCCAAAAATTTAAGTGTCTTTAAATAACGCCGTGCAGCTGTTCTGCTTATGCCAGTACGCTCTGCAACCTGTGTCACGTTCAGTCGTTGTCTGTCAATTCCAAATGCTTCTAAAAGCGCTAAGCCTTTGGCCAAGCCTGCAATGTAATCTTCCGTGCGTATTTCTTCACTTGAATGAGGGTGCGCAAGGTATTGGTGATGTTGTTCCATAACATTCAGATCCAAAATGGTTTTGTCCGATCATCGGACAGTTGTAATGCTAATCGGATAATTTTGAGCCTTGATTATAGATGTCTTTTTAATGAGGCGATACTTTAAAAATAGAAAATAGCAAGGATGATGTTATGCAAACTATGAAAACCAAAGTTGCAATTATTGGTTCTGGCCCAGCGGGATTACTACTCGGTCAGCTGCTTTATAAAGCTGGAATTGAACACGTTATTGTGGAACAGCGAAGTGCCGATTACGTTGCATCACGCATTCGTGCAGGAATTTTAGAGCAAGTATCGGTCGATTTACTCGAGCAAGCTGGAGTTGATCAGAACCTCAAAGAAAAAGGATTGCCACACTCGGGCATTGAAATTCTGACCAATGGCCAAAAATTCCGTGTCGATTTATCGGCATTGACCCAAGGTAAACAAGTCACGGTATATGGGCAGACCGAAGTTACTAAAGATTTAATGCAAGCACGTGAGCAGGCTGGTCTTTGCTCATTTTATGAATCGAATGATGTTCAAATCCATGATTTTTATAATGCGCCAAAAGTGACTTTTGAATCCAATGGAACTCACTATCAAATCGAATGTGATTTCATTGCAGGATGTGACGGTTATCATGGCGTGTGCCGTGCTAGCGTGCCTCAAGATAAAATTAAAACCTTCGAAAAGGTCTACCCATTTGGTTGGTTAGGTGTACTTGCCGATGTGCCGCCTGTGGCAGACGAGTTAATTTATGTTCAATCAGAGCGTGGTTTTGCACTGTGTAGCATGCGCTCAGAAACGCGAAGCCGATATTACATTCAAGTTCCTTTAACCGATCATGTAGAAAACTGGTCGGATGATCAATTTTGGGAAGAGCTTAAGAATCGCCTCGACCCTGAAAGCCGTGAAAAACTCGTTACAGGCCCTTCAATTGAGAAAAGCATTGCACCCTTGCGGAGCTTTGTCACAGAACCGATGCGATTTGGAAAATTATTCTTAGCTGGTGATGCCGCACATATTGTTCCACCAACGGGTGCCAAAGGATTGAATCTTGCAGCTTCAGATATTGCATATTTGTCGAGTGCGCTCATTGAATTTTACACGCAAGGGTCTGAGCAAGGTATAGATCAATACTCAGAAAAATGCTTGCAACGTGTATGGAAAGCAGAGCGTTTTTCATGGTGGATGACCCATTTGTTACATCGCTTTGAAACCGAAAGCGAGTTTGATCATAAAATTAAACAAGCAGAATTGAGCTATATCTTAGGTTCTACGGCAGGTCAGACCACACTCGCTGAAAACTATGTGGGTTTACCCTATGAAATCAAATCCCTTGACCATTTAAAACATGCCAGCTAAAACAAAAAAGAGAGCGATTAGTCGCTCTCTTTTTTATCTCGGTTATGTTTATTTACAAGTGAAATTTTCGGCTTTTTCACTGTCACCTGTACCGTTATAACGTGCGATTTTTGGATATGGACACAGTGGTCGAGTTCGATTGGCCGACCAGCTCGATGGTAACTCGCTATTGATTTCGCCACTTGCATTACCGACACCGCGTGCAGAAGCGAGAATTTGATCTGGTGCTTGACCATATTCTACCCAGTTCACCAAAGCAGTAAGGGCATCAAACTGATCGGTCGCAAGCCCACCACGCGAATGATTCATTCCCGGAACGCGATAAAAACGAGCAAAACTTTGTGCATCACCCAAACTGCTGCTCTTGTATTTTGCCATCAGCTTATCGTACCAGTTTTGTGTGTCATCTACCGAAAATACGCCATCTGCTGTCCCTTGCACCACAATCATTTTACCGCCATGCAAGCGTAATTTATCCAGATTGAGCTCATCTGACGGGATCATAAATGACATCGCGCTTTCTGAATAGGTCGAATTGGTTGCAGAAAGTTTTGGGTAATCGGTATCAAAATTATAGTTAAAGGCAAATTGTCGTGAATTTTGCACAATTGTTGGATCTGGTGGTACCTGAAATATAATGCCTACCGCTACTGGGTCGCGTGCCGTACCCACAGAAGAAACAAATTTCCAGCTTGCCCAATTGCTACCAAGTAATCCCGGATCGTAAGGCTGGGTCGCATACAATGCTTCGCCAGATGAATTGACAGGGCCGCGGTAAATATTAGCCACGACATCGATCTGGTCTTTACTCAAACAGCTTCCATCACGTGAACCCGAGCAGACAGGCACATCTTTATGAATATCAAAGGCGGTTCGGCAGGCTTCAACGTCTTGTACCATACCATCTGCTATACCATCGAGTGCATCACAGCGTGTTAAAATCGCATTGGCAAGTACGTTACGTTCTGCATAGGTGAGGGCAGTGCTTAAATCATTTTCATCGGTGGCAACACGACGTAATTGCTGCGCCGTGTATAGCTGTGCCGCTGCTGCACGTGGTAGATGAAATCCGGGTGTACTGGCTAAGATGCCATCGTACTGATCGCCTAAGCGTGTTGCAGCCATCATGGCATGTCGACCGCCGTTAGACGTACCTCCTGCATAAGATCGATCTGGCAATTTACCGTAAGCTGTTTTAATCAGATCTTTGGCCATAGGCGTTAACTTTGTAATAGCACCATAGCCATAGTTGATACGAGCTTGCGGATCTAAACCAAAAAGAGGATTTTGTGCAGATGAATGTCCAGCATCGGATGAAATTACCGCGAATCCGTCGTTTAAAGCATTGCTTAACATCCCGCCGCTGCCCACTTGTCCGGTCGCTGTGGCGATGTTGCCGTCGGTACCACCATTTCCTTGATATAGAAAACGTCCGTTCCAGCTCACTGGAAGTCGCATTTCAAAGCCAATCTGATAGGTTTTACCATCGATTGAGCTAATACGTTGCTCCATATAACCTTTGACCAAACAATGCGCCGGAATATTTTTTCCTGCAACAGTCAGAGCGCCTGCATTTTGTAAAGTTGCACTTTCAACTACGGTGGTATCAAATTTGAAACCGCTTAGATCTGTACAACTGCCTTTGAGCTGAGCACCTACTGCTGGGCTCAATTGTGGAATACTTTGGCTCGACTGTGCCGTATCATGATCGTTATTGTCATTACATGCAGCTACACTGATGCAGACGCCGAGCAATGCAGCATGTTTAAAAAGATGTTGAAGTTTTTTCATTGCAATATCCTTATGCCTGAAATTTATGCATGTGCCAAGACCATGAAATTTGCGGTACTACGCGCCACAAGTTTATGGTTTTGCCACGCTTCACTTTCGATGTTTAAAATGGATTTTCCTTGTTTGATAAATCTACATTTCGTCACTACAATCCCCACCAGACACGGCCTTAAAAAATCTGTGGTCAGATTAATAGTCGTGGCTGCTTGCTGCTGATTGGCATAGTAGGCAAAGAGCCCCATGACATCGTCCAGCATGGCGCAAAGCATTCCACCTTCAATGGTGCCTCGCGGGTTGGTAAAGCTCTCAAGTGCCTGATATCTGACTTCAAGTTCAAGTTGATCTGGGTTCCATTGAATGCTATGACCACCTAGTAAATGATGAATGGGGGGTAAGTGTGCAGGAACAGATAGATCTGGCAGCATAATGAATCACTCCTCACGACTTATTGAAGCGCATACGCGTCATATACAACAGCTTTTCCCAGACGCATGGCACTTCCCACGCCAATGGTATGGTTCAACCACGCGTATTGAGGCGCACTGGTTTCAAACTGCATGGTGACTTTAAAATAATAAGTTTTGGGGTCGACCTCTTTGCCTTGAGCCAGTTGTTTTAAAACGTCTGGCGGACCATATCGATAACCTTTGGTTTGCAGGTAAATCAGTGCACCATCATCGGTTTGAAGTAAATAGCGCGTATCAATAATGGCATGACCTTGCGCATCAACAATTTGCCAATCTGCACCATTGTTCAAAATTTTGCCTTTGAGTGTTTTGCCTTCAAAAGTGCCTCCTGTAATGGGGATAATACGTCGCTTGCCTGCATCACTGGTTGAACCAAGTTCCCAGACAGGTGCGTTTAAATCGACACTAAATGTGGCCAATGGTTGAAGATGTAGCGGTGGTGGTGCAAATTGGGGTACTGCATGTGTTTGGTGTGCACAAGCAAAACTAAAGCAGAGCGCTATTATTTTTTTATTCATATTATTGTTCCTGAAAAAACAAGGCGCTAGCATCATGCTAATGCCTTGTTTGAGTCATTATTTAAATTTCCATGTGTAATCGATGTTAATTCGGGTTTCATTGACTGGCTTGATGTTGGCTGTGGCCAGCATGTTGTTGTCATAGATCGCATAGCGTGCGCGGAGGGAAAGGTTCTTAAGCCAGCCAGTTTGTACGGTGTAGCCAATATCGAAATCTGTTTCGCGCTCTTTTAAATCCGTTCCACCCAAGTTAGGCGCATAAATATTGCGGCCCATGGTGTAGCGTGTCATGAAACGTAAACCCGGCACATAATCTTTAAAATCATATTCGTAACGAAAGCTGTATGCTTTTTCTTTCGGATTTAAAAATTCGCCCGGCCATGTATCGATGAGCAGTCCTGTTTCACCGCCCGTTAAATATGGAAAAGCGGTTTCACCAAAATGCTGAAAGGTACCAAAAATAAATTTATGATTTTGGCGTTTAAGCTCAAAATGCGCATGATATAAATCGTTGTCGACCAAACCAGCCTTTGCTTGGCCTTCATCGCGGCTACGATAGTAATGTAGATAGCTGCTTAAACGAGTTTGCGGATTTATGTCCCATTTGTATAAAAAGCCAGTTGTCATCTGATCGTATAAATTATTAACATCCAGATAAAATAATCCTAAGCGTAAAGCCGGACTTACATTGTAATAGCCACCTGCGTAGTAAAGACCATTTGTTTCAGCACTTTTGAAACGCCCATTCACCGCTGAAATCTTGATATTTTCATAATTGGTCGAGTCGCGCTGATTCACCTTGTCTATAAATGCTCCTTGCAGCTCAAAATTCTTAATATCTTTCGATTCCAGTGAAATACCACGGTAGGTTTGCGGTAGTAAGCGTGCAGGAGAGGCCACCAGCACGGGATTCATCGGTCTGAGTGTTCCTACTTTTAATTCGGTCTGACTGACTTTTGCTTTACCGGTCAGGCCAATTTCGCCGTAGCTGCTGGCGGGTTCATTGGTGATCGTGTCGCGAGGTAAATTGCCTGTACCCGCATATTTGGCACTGGCATCGAGCTTAAATCCTGCTGTAGCCAGAACATCGAGCCCAAAACCAATGGTTCCTTCGGTGTAACCAGAATTTGCTTTAAAAATAAAGCCTTGTGTCCAGTCTTTTGCAGCGGGATATTTAGAAACTTCTTGATAATCGCGATCGAAATAGAAATTTCGTGTGGTGAGTTCGACTGTACTTTTATCAATAAAGTCTGAAGCAAATACAGAACCCGAGAGCATCACAGCAGAGTACATCCATAATTTTGACATTGTATTTCTTCCTGAAACATCTTTGTTGTTTTGACAGGGTTGGTCGTACCAACCATGAGGTTTAAAAAAATATTGGTTATTTTCCGAGTACGTCTCGCGCCACGATTTCCTTCATGATTTCGTTGGTGCCACCGTAAATTTTTTGCACACGTGAATCGACAAAAAAACGAGAAATCGGATATTCCTGCATATAGCCGTATCCCCCAAATAATTGCAGCAGTTGATCGATCACGTCGCACTGGGTATCGGTAATAAAGCATTTCAATGCAGCAACATGGCCCACAGTCAGCGCCCCCTGATGGTACATTTGGGCACATTCATGAATAAACGCTTGCGCTGCTTTGGCTTTGATTTGTGCATTGGCAATCACAAAGCGCGTGTTTTGAAGCTGCGCCAGTGTTTGGCCAAATGCTTTGCGCTCTCGTACATAACTGGTGGTCAGGTCAATCGCGCCCCAAATCGACCCCATACCCATCATCGCGATACTTAAACGTTCACGGGGGAGCTCTTGCATCAGATATGCAAAGCCTTGGCCTTCTTGACCAAGGCGCTGAGTTACTGGTACATGAACGCCATCAAAAAAGAGTTCGGCAGTGTCTTGTGCATGCAGTCCAATTTTTTTAAGCGAACGTCCTTTTTCAACGCCTTCAAGTTGCGCATCGACCAAAAACAGAGAAATACCTTTTGCGCGTGCCTGTGGGTCTGTTTTGGCAACCAGAACAATTAAATCGGCATGTAGTCCGTTGGAGATAAAGGTTTTTGAACCATCAATGATGTAATGCTCGTTGTCTAAAATCGCTTGAGTGCGAATAGCTTGAAGGTCTGATCCGGCATTGGCTTCGGTCATGGCAATTGCTGTTACCACTTCGCCCGATACCATTTTGGGTAACCAGTATTTCTTTTGCGCCTCACTACCCATATTTTGGATATAAGGAGAGACCAGTTCATTTTGTCCACCAATGGCAACCGCAAGTGAGCCAAATCCTGCGCGTGCAGTTTCTTGCACCAGCATGAGCGAGTAGTGAACTGGTGCGCCATATCCACCGTATTCTTCTGGAACATCGATACACAAGAACCCATTTTCACCGAGTAAGTTCCAGATATGTCGAGGAATCAGGCCATCGTGCTCCCATTGCTCGTAATAGGGCGCAACATGATCGTTTAAAAAACGTTTGTAAGTATCGCGGAACAATTCAAAATCAGTATCTTGCTGCATATTTCACCTTTTTTTAGCATGATCAAGGCCTAAGCCCATACGAAATGAGCTTGAGAACAAGAAATAAACTTAGGAGTGATTTAAAACGGGTATACGTACAATCAATGGATTATCTGTTTGTTTGTTATACAGTTCTTCGACCAGTGCAGCACGACGTTTTAAGATGTTACTCTGATTTAAATTGCCTTTATCGGTTACTTCACCTGCATCGAGCTGTGGTGCTTCAGTCATTAAATACAACATTGATACCCGATTTGAACTGCCCGTGGCATCTTTGTTGTACTGAATTAAAAACTGTCGAAACCACTGCTGTACTTTAGGGTGTTGCAAGATATCTGTTGCACTATGATTTTTCATATTCAGACCAGCAAAATCTGCACAGGCATCAAGCTTAGGAAAAACCAAGAAGCCAATCGCATTTAGATTTGACCCGGTAATACAAACATCTTGAATTAACAAATTACCTTGAATGAGTGCCTTGTTGCGTAAAGTACCGACATTAACAAAGGTGCCCGTGTTGAGTTTAAAATCTTCTGCAATACGGCCGTCGTACATCAGGCCCTGTGCAGGGTCGTTTGGATCGACCAGACGTACCGCATCGCCGGTATGGAAAAAACCGTCTTCATCAAAAATTGTGCTTTGCTGATCGGGTTTTAGTCGCCAGTAGCCTTTCATGACATGTAAGCCACGCACGCAAAATTCAAGTTTATCGCCATATGGTACCAGCTTGATTTCGCAGCCTGGAGCAGGGTAGCCAATAAAACCAGCCATTACCCGCGGGCCTGTGGTAAAGGCGCACGATGGTGCCGTTTCGGTCATGCCCAAGCCACTCATGATGCGGATTTTTTCACCGCAATGTGCCTGCGCAATTTTATCGAGTCGGTTCCATCCTGCTTCAGATAATGCAGCACCAGCAAAAAACAAAATTTTAACGTTGGCAAAGAAGCGATCTCTGAGTTCGGCATCTTTTTCCAGTGCATCGGTGAGTTCTTCCCAGCCTTTGGGTACATTTAGATAAACCGTCGGTGAAATTTCTTTTAAATTTCGAATCGTTTCATCAAATTTTCCCGGAACGGGCTTACCGTCATCGATGTAAATGGTTCCGCCGTTATAAAGCGCAATCCCAACATTGTGGCTTCCACCAAAGGTATGATGCCAAGACAACCAGTCTAACAATACAGGCGGTGTGTCTTCAAACTCTGGAAAAGTTTGAAGTAGCATTTGTTGATTGATACACAGCATCAAATGTGTGGTCGGAACAGCCTTTGGAAGCTTGGTCGAACCGGATGTAAATAAAAACTTGGCAATCTGATGCTCATCTAGCGTTTCATAATGCTCTTGAACATCGGTCACGGGGGTATCTAATAAAGACTGAAACGATGTACAGACTTGATCGCCTATAATGCCTTTATTGGTCACAATTTCAATATGATCTTGCGTACAGCTTTGAATGGCTTTAGCAAAAGCTTGTCCATCATTTGCATACACCATGCCTGGGGTGAGCACATCAAACACATGTTTTAATTTGCCAAAATCTTGAGATACCAGTGAGTAGGCTGGCGAAATAGCAGAAAATGGTACACCTGCCAACATCGCGCCCATCGAAAGCGTTAAGTGTTCAAGATCATTTCCCGATAAAATTACCAAAGGTCGTTCTTGGCTTAAGTTGCGCTGATGCAAAGCTTGTGCAATATGCCAAGCACGTTGCAAGGTTTCTGCATAACTGAGCCTGATCCATTCGCCTTGTGTATTGCGTTTAGCGGCAAAGGTATGGTCGGGCTTAACTTTAGCAAAATGAATCAAACGATCGGTCAGTTTTTGCGGATAAGCCTTGAGTTGTTCTTTGGGTTGAATATGTAAAACCGGACCTTTATAAAAATAGTCAATTGCATGTTGTCCAAGTTTTACAAAGCGCTCTCTGTCTTGTGATTGAGTGGCATTCATTTGCATTTCGTTCACTCCATGTTGTACATCGCTGTACTTTTTTGCATCATGCAATTTTTATATCGTTATTTTTTTAAAACCATACCCAATGGTTAAATTGGGTAATGGCGTGGCTGTGTTTGTACGGTAATCCAGCGAAGCTCGGTAAATTCAGCAATGGATGCTTTACTGCCAAAGCGACCATAACCACTCGATTTAGTGCCACCGAAGGGCATCTGTGCTTCATCGTGTACGGTTGCACCATTGATGTGGCAAATCCCGGAGTCAATCTGTTTGGCAACATCCATCGCCAAGCCAAAATTTTGACTAAACACAGCCGAAGATAAACCAAACTCACTGTCATTTGCCAAGCGAACACCGTCTTCAATGCTAGCAAAACGTTGTACTGTACAAACTGGCCCAAATGATTCTTCGCGATACAATAGCATTTCAGGTTGAATATCCAGTACGAGTGTCGGTTGCATGAGGGTATTTTGAATCTGGATACCCAACGGAAGGTTGGCACCTTTTTGCTGTGCATCTTCAAGTAAGTGCTGAATTCGCTCTGCTGCGCGTCGGCTTTCAAGCACACCCAACATACTGCCTTGCTGCGTTGGATTACCTGCTTTAAGTGAGGCTGTTTTTTGAATGAGCTTTTCAATAAAGCGATCTGCAATGCCGTCTTGAACCAAAACACGTTCTGTCGACATACAGATCTGGCCTTGATTGAAAAATGCACCAAATGCAACCGCATTCACAGCTTCATCCAGATCGGCATCATTTAAAATCACCACAGGCGCCTTACCACCAAGTTCTAATAAAACAGGTTTAAGATGCTTTGCTGCTGTTTCGGCAATAATTTTACCCACTTTGGTCGAACCGGTGAAATTAATGCGTTTAACTGCAGGGTGTTCAATCAGACGCTCAACGACTTGTGGTGCATCTTGAGGTGCATGTGTAATCACATTAACCACACCTTCACCCAAACCAGCTTCATTTAAAATTGCACCTATCAAGCGATGGGTTGCCGGGCAAGCTTCCGAGGCTTTGAGTACTACCGTATTGCCACAAGCTAAAGGCATTGCAAGTGCTCGGGTTGGCAAAATAACAGGTGCATTCCAAGGTGCGATCCCGACTACAACACCACATGGCACCCGAATTCCCATTGCCAGATTGCCTGGTACATCAGACGGAATTAAGCTTCCGTCAATTTGAGTGGTCATCGCGGCGGCTTCGCGTAGCATGTTGGCTGCCAGATGTACATTAAAGCCATACCATGTGGCTGTTGAACCTGTTTCACGCATACCGATTTCGATAAACTTTTCGGTATTTTGATCCATCAGATCTGCCGCTTTGAGCAAGCGTAAACGACGTTCAGTCGGCGAAACTTTTGACCAGATTTGAAATGCACGGCCAGCCGATTCAAGTGCACGATCAACATCCTCAAGTGTTGCAGCAGCAACACTTGCAACATGACCGTCTATTGGGCTAATGCGTTCAAAGGTGGCTTGATTGGCAGCATCGACAGACTGACCATCAATAAGTAACTGTACATGTTGCATCGAGTGTATCCTTACTTGAGCATTGATGTTGCGAACTTAACCTGTACGCTTATAGCTTTGCAAACCTGGCTTAATCGATTTTTCATCTAAGAACTGTTTTAAACCCTCTTGGCGGCCGCCCTCAGTATCTCGATGATTACATTGATCCAGTTTGGCATATAAGTAATCTTCATTCTGATCCCATGTCAGCTCACGACAGCGCTTAAAGCCATTTTTAGCTGTACGTAAAACGACAGGGTTTTTCTCGACCAGACACTGTGCCAGTTCTGTCACTTCTGCCTTTAGCTGTGCAAGCGGGACGCTTTTATTAATCAGACCCATTGCTTCAGCTTCTTTACCGGTAAAAGTTTTACCGGTCATAATGTAATACAGTGATGCACGATGACCAACCGTATCTGCCATCGCTTTGCTGACGAGGTTGCCCGGTGGAATGCCCCAGTTAATTTCTGACAGTCCAAAAGTGGCTTCATCGGCTGCAATGGCTAAATCACAGGCCACCAGTGGCGAGAAACCACCACCAAAACACCAGCCGTTAACCATGGCAATTGTTGGTTTAGAGTACATACGAAGTAATTGCCACTGCCAGCGACACGAATCACGTCGAATACGTTCTTGGAAAATTTCAGGTTGAGCATCTACTTCACGGAAATATTCTTTTAAATCCATGCCAGCAGTCCAAGAATCACCGGCACCAGTTAACACCAGCACTTTTGCCTCTGAATCTAGCTCGAGTGTTTCAAGCACATCGATCATTTCACGGTTGAGTGTTGGGCTCATTGCATTTTTTTTGTGAGGGCGATTAAGTGTGACCCATGCAATTCCATGTTCTACTTGTACATCAACGGTTTCCCAACGTTTATCGTATGTCATTTGTTTTCTCCTTGAATGACAAATTATGCTGTCTTGGATTTAATTTAATATCAGTTAAACTTACATTCAAGCGTTTTTTGAAGAATTTTACAATTTTTTTATAATATCTTGATTTTTAATATTAAAAATATTTTTTAGAAAATTTAATAAAAAAACATATTGATTTTTTTATAAGCTTAACTGATATTTTATGTGTGTTCTTTGAACATTGACAATAAAAACGTAAAGGATGTTTAGTCAAAATAAGGAAGAGACTATGGATACCGTATCGAAGGCGTCGGGAAGGGCGAAACTTACGTTACTGCTGTGCTTTGCTATAGCGATATTTGAAGGCTTTGATCTTCAATCGATGGGTGTAGCAGCACCGCGAATGCGTGCCGAATTTATGTTAGATAATGCCCAAATGGCTTGGGCATTTAGTGCTGCAATTATTGGAACCCTGCCAGGCGCGATTATCGGTGGTCGTTTGGCAGATATTGTAGGTCGTAAAAAGATTTTAATTTTGAGTATTATGCTGTTCGGGATCATGTCATTACTGACAGCTTTTGCCGCTAACTATAACTTATTGCTGGTGATTCGTTTTCTTACTGGTTTAGGTATGGGCGGTGCATTACCCATGATGATTACGGTTGCATCAGAAGCTGTGGCTGAAAACCGCAAGGCCACCGCAGTCAGTATTATGTACAGTGGCATTCCATTTGGAGGGCTATTGACCTCTGTTGTGGCTATGCTTATGGCTGGCGATGCAGAGTGGCGGCATATTTTTTATGTGGGTGGTATTGCGCCGATATTACTCATTCCACTCCTAATGAAGTTCTTACCTGAATCCAACAGCTATCTGCAGAAAAAAACACACCTGCAAAGTACAACACCATTTTGGGAAGTGCTGTTTGCAAAAGAAAGACGGATGTCGACCATTCAATTATGGATCAGTTTCTTTTGTACGCTGGTAGTGCTGTATTTCTTACTGAACTGGTTACCACTGCTTATGGGTTCACAAGGATTGTCTAAACTTGAAGCCAACTATGTACAGATGGGATACAACGTAGGCGGAATTTTTGGTTCTATTTTGATGGGTATGCTGCTCGACAAGATGCGTATGAGCAGTGTGATTAAGTTTATCTATGCGGGCATTCTGGTCGCTTTGTGTTGTCTGTCGATTTCACCAACAGTTGCATTGCTGGCACTTTCTGCCGTGGGTTGTGGCTTGTTTATTGTGGGTGGACAATCTGCTTTATATGGTCTGGCGGCAATGTATTATCCAACCGAAATGCGTGGCACGGGCGTGGGTGCAGCAGTTGCAATTGGACGAATCGGTTCTTTTGCCGGACCGTTGGTTGCAGGTTTCCTACTTTCGTTAGGTCAGAGCTCGACCATCGTCATTGGTTCAAGTATTCCGATTATCCTGATTGCTGCAATATCTGCACTAATGCTTGTCAGAAAGCCCAAACACCCTGTACATTTGGCGCATGGCTCAAGCGCTCAGTAACATTCTTTTAAAAGTATGGGGCTGATTGGCCTCATACTTTTTAATTTTTTATGAAGATAAATTATGCTACGTTCAAGTTCAGTTGATAGAAAAAGAGAAGAAGAGCCACGCTTAAGTTATATGATTGCTCGGGTTGACCGTATCATTAGCAAATATTTGACTGAACACCTAAGTGCGCTTGAGATTAGCTTGCCGCAATTTACTGCGCTTTCGGTGCTGGCGGCCAAACCGAATTTATCTAATGCCAAGCTTGCCGAACGTTCATTTATAAAACCGCAATCGGCCAATAAAATTTTGCAAGATCTACTCGCAAATGGCTGGATTGAAAAAGCACCAGATCCAACTCATGGTCGACGTATTCTAGTTACGGTTACACCGAGTGGACTAGACAAACTAAATCAATGCAACCAAGTGGTTCAGCAGCTCGAAGCGCAAATGTTGCAAGGGGTCGATATTAATCTGGCTTTTCTGATTCGTAATAACCTTGAATTAATGGTAAAGAATTTAAGTTCATTTTCTAGTTTAGACCAATCAAAAGAGGAGCTTTAATTATTGTTCAGCTTTCTTAAGCTCGGCATTAATATAGCTCATAATCATGGTTTTCAGTCCATCTACCAACTCGTCAAAACTGATGTAAGGATTGGGCAAAATCAAATGCCGTGCAATATTAAAAATGCCGCTGTTAATACTGACATAGGCTGTAACTGCAAGATTATTCACCTTTAAGTACTTTGGATTATGCATCATGTATTTCATGACAATATTCATCAGTTCCCGCTCAATCTGATTAATATACTTGTCATAACGCAGTTCATTGGCATGTCGTAAACAAATCAGATAGCGTTCATTGTTTCGGGTGAGCAAATCTCGAAAATTATAAAAAATAAGTTCAATGACAGATTCTAGCTCCATATCCATAATGACAGGCGTAAGATCTTTAATCATTTTTAAAATTTCTTGTACAAATGATGCCGCCATCGCATCGTAAATTTCTTCTTTATTTTTAAAGTATTCATATAAAGACCCAACACTGACACCTGCAATATCTGCAATATGCCGAGTTGTGGTTCCACTCATACCATGCAATGCTACAGATATAAATCCAGCCTCAATAATGGTATCTACCGTGACTTTTGCTCGTGTTTGGCGTGGCTTTCGAGTGCTCAATGGATATTCCTTAAATCCGAACAATAATTCAAATTATCATGTTAGGCCAAATACAACAATTTAAAAAACATAAATCCGAACAGCAAAAAACACAACAAACTTCAGCCACTGAGCACCTCAAAAATCGAAGATTGTCAGTTGCGCAAAGCATCAAATTTAATGGTACTTTTAGTCAATATGCTAAATAAATTTATTAAAAATTAATAATTTAAAATAGATGAAGGTTTGAGTATGAATAAATAGCCTAAGCTACATTAAAGTTTATCAGATGATCTAGACCCGAATTGAATCCGAATAACACATCGGATTAGCATGAAGATATGTAAGAAGTCTGAACAATCTTTCAGCTTAATCCATTGAATGCTTTAAGAAGGTGTCGCCATGATCTCGACCGCAGTAAAAAAATCAGTCCAAGCTTTCAAGCCTATGCCTAAATTTGAGTTACCAGATTATACCCAAAAACCTGCAATTCCAATTCGTCATATTGCAGTTGGATTTGATGGAAAAGAGATTGATTTTGCGTTTTACATGAACAATCAATTTGCCAGTACTTTTTTCGCAACGCTCTCTGTGTTTTTAACGTATGGTGAAGATCTGGTCATTGAAACCGCACGGTATCATCGTGATTTCGTGAAAGATCCGCTATTGAAACAGCGTGTGACATCGCTGATCGGACAAGAGGCGATTCACTCTAAACTTCATAATGAATTTAATGACGCGATTGCACATGAAGCCGTTAATTTCCCAGTAAAACTATATCGCTTTTTGGGAGAGAAGTTTTTTGACAATATTTTCTTAAAATTTCCACAACCACTTAAGCTCTCCATGATGGCCGGAATCGAGCATTTTACCGCCGTGCTTGCAGAATACATGATGAAGCACGAGAAAAATTTCTACTATTCAAATGATGCCAAAACACGTGCGATGTGGATGTGGCATATGCTTGAAGAGTCGGAGCATAAAGATATTGCGTATGATGTCTATCAATTACTCAATGGAAACTATGCATTACGTGCAGCAGGCTTCTTTATAGCCTTTGGAACTATTTTGGGATTGATTCCGTTTTCAACATTGTTTGTGCCAGTTTTACGCCAACCAAAAGACCTTGTGACACGCAAATTCTGGAAAGATGCCAAACGCGGTGTAGCGCTGATCTTTAGTCCAAATGATGGTGTTTTTGGTAGCACTATGGGGCAAATCTTTGACTATTTACGTCGCGATTTTCATCCAAATGATCACGATACCAGTGAATACCTTGAGTATTACAAAGAAAAACTACTCAAAGAAGGTGGTGCCATTGCGCCGTATCTTGTGAAAGTTTTTACACCAGCGCTTCGTAGCTAAATCGATGCAATTGCAATGCTCAGAAAAAAGGACACATCACGATGATGCTATTTGGACGGAAAAATAAAAAACCAAGTTTTAACGCCTATGCAGTGGTTACAGGTGCGGGAAGTGGTATCGGGCGCAGTTTTGCTTTGGAGCTTGCAAAACGCAAAGCTACAGTTGTCTGTGCAGATATTAATCTGACTGGTGCTGAAGAAACGGTACGCTTAATCGAGCAATTAGGTGCAAAAGCGTTTGCGATTCAATGTGATGTGAGTCAAGCAGAACAGGTCAAGTCTCTGGCGGAGCAAGCCGAGCATCTCATGCAGCATCCGGTAACGTTGGTGATCAACAATGCTGGGGTAGGCTTGGGTGGAAAGTTTGATGAAATCAGTTTAGACGACTGGCAATGGGTGACCAATATCAATTTATGGGGTGTCATTCATGGTTGTCATTACTTTGTGCCTAAGTTTAAACAACTTGGTTATGGTGCCATCATTAATGTTGCATCTGCGGCATCGTACACTGCGGCACCTGAAATGACAGCCTATAACGTCACTAAAGCCGGTGTTCGTGCTTTGTCTGAAACTTTGTACGCAGAGCTTGGTAAGTTTAACGTAAAGGTGAATGTATTGTGCCCAACTTTAGTACCCACCAACATCATCAAAAACGGCCGTATACCTGGGCGCTATTCAAAACTTGCAGATCATGCCCTGATGAATTTTGCCTTGACCACCAGTGATGCAGTAGCACGTTTAACACTCAATCGTCTGGATGCGGGTGAGCTTTATACCATTCCACAACTTGATGCCAAACTTTTCTGGCTGATGAAACGGACGTCACCTGTGCTTTACACCAAATTTTTAGGTCTATCGTACAGTTTATTTAAGTAAGTTTGATTTGAAGGTAAACCACCATGACAGCAAAATTAAAAGAAGTGACAACTGCTGAAAATGCATCAAAAATGCCGCAACATATTTATGATACTTTTATTGTAGGCGCAGGTATTTCAGGCCTTGCTGCTGCAAAACGTTTAGATGATGTAGGCTATGAGAATTATAAAATTATAGAGAAAGCCACTCGTGTTGGCGGGACATGGCGAGAAAATACTTATCCTGGCTGTGGTTGTGATGTGCCATCTGCCTTGTATTCGTATTCTTTTGCGCCCAGTAGTAAATGGAGCCATTTATTTGCACGCCAGCCTGAAATTTTGAGTTACTTGGAAGAAGTAAGCCAAACCTTTCATATTGATCAAAAAATTGAATTTGGAACTGAGCTCATTAAAGCCAGCTGGAACACCGAACAAAATCTTTGGGTACTGGAAACTTCAAAAGGAACCTATTTGTCACGTACAGTTATTTTTGCAACAGGCCCGATTACCGAAGCACAAATTCCCAAGTTAGACGGTTTAGATACATTTAAAGGTGAAATGTTTCATTCTGCAAAGTGGAATCATGACTATGATTTAACTGGAAAACGGATTGCGGTCATTGGTACCGGTGCTTCGGCCATTCAGTTTGTGCCGCAAATTCAGCCCTTAGCTAAAGAACTGTATGTATTTCAGCGTACTGCACCATGGGTTATTCCAAAACCTGATATGGAATTGGGTAATGTAAGTAAATCGCTTATTGAGCGCTTTCCTATTATTCAGGCCACGTGGCGTCAGGCCGTGGCGCAGTCACTTAACGCTATCAATTTCGGTTTACGTAATCCTGCTGTGTTGAAGCCAGTGGGTGAAATATTTAAGCAAGTACTTAAAACACAAATCAAAGATCCTGAACTACGTGAAAAAGTTACACCAGACTTTACCATTGGTTGTAAGCGTCTATTGTTTGCAAACAACTATTATCCAGCATTGCAGGCAGAAAATACCCAGTTGATTCCTCATGGCTTGGTCAAAGTTGAGGGGAATACCGTGATTGCAGCCAACGGTGAAAAACATGAGGTCGATGTCATTATTTGGGGTACGGGTTTTGAAGTTTCACATCCTCCGATTGGACGACGTGTTTATAACGAAAAAGGTCAGTGTTTACACGATTTGTGGAAAAGCACATCACCGCAAGCATATTTAGGCACTAATATTGAAAATGTACCCAATGCATTTTTGGTTCTTGGTCCGAATGTACTGGTCTATGATTCTTTTATTGGCTTGGCAGAGGCGCAACTTAATTACATTGTAGATGGTTTGCAAAAAATCAAAAAACATAAAATTAGTAAACTGACCGTCAAACCGCAAGTCCTTAAATACCACAATGAGCAGGTTCAACAACACCTTCAAACCACGGTTTTTAATGCTGGTGGCTGTAAAAGTTACTATTTAGATGCCAATGGTCGTAATTTTGCTGCATGGCCGTGGTCGTTGAAAACATTAAGACAGCGTTTAGCGCATTTGAACTTACGCGATTACGATGTGAGCTACGAGACTGTTGGCAAACATATTCGCTAGGTAATATCTTTTATCGGCATCAATCCGGCATATAGTCGGGTTGATGCCGATTTAAATTGTTCATATATGGTTATGATTAGATGAAAGCAATTAAAAATATGCTAATTTAAGTGTATGCATTTAGTCGTTAATAAATCTATGAAAAATATCTATATTGTTGGTTTATTGTGCTTCTGTTCCACATGGGCCATGGCTGAGGCGCCTTTAAAAGCACCTGAAGCTTCTGAACAACCGCAAACTATGGATTTAAATCCGAGTACTATTAAAATTGTGACTCGTCCTGAAATTATGGGCTTGTGGGGAATGGAAATTCCTAATAATAAAAAATGTACTGAATATTACAACTTTCGAAATGCCAATGAAGTGATTGTAAAAAGTGGCCAAGAGTGGTCGTACGGTATTTATGATTATCAACCATCACCAGATAAAAATGAGCAGTTGGCTGGCTTGATTATGCAAATCAAGTACGACAACAACGAAACTGATTGTTCTGGTCAAAAAGTCGATCAGTCAGGTGAGGTGTCGCAGTATTTTGTACACTGGAAAAATGCAGACACCATTAACTTCTGTGCCAATGAAAAAGGTCAGCAATGTTTTGCAACGCTGCGCAGAGTTTTACCTTAATTATTAGCAGAAATAAAAAACCTCTCATGAATCCATGAGAGGTTTTTTTATGAAATGACGATTACGCCTTTTCAGTTGTAGCATTTTCTTGTGTTGCAGCTGCAGCAGGCTTTTCAGCTTCAAGCTGTTTTAACAAGTGCTTTTCAAGATAATGAATATCCATGGCTTGTTTTAAAAACTCGGGATCTTGCAAGATCAAGTCTTTATGCAATGGAATATTGGTTTTTACACCTGTCAGAATCATCTCGTCTAATGCTTGACGCATACGAGCCATAGATGTTTCGCGATCTTTACCATGTGCAATGAGTTTTGCAATCATTGAGTCATAGTAAGGCGGAATGCTGTAGCCCGAATAAATATGCGAATCTAGACGGATGCCTGCACCACCTGGTGCGTAGAAGCTATCGATCTTGCCTGGAGAAGGTAAGAAAGTGGTTGGATCTTCTGCGTTGATACGACATTCGATGGCATGGCCATGAACTTCAATTTCTTCTTGTTGCAGTTCTAAACCTAAACCAGCAGCAATACGTAATTGTTGTTCAATAATATCGATACCTGTCACCATTTCAGTTACAGGATGCTCAACCTGAACACGTGTGTTCATTTCGATAAAGAAGAATTCGCCGTCTTCAAACAAGAACTCAAACGTACCAGCACCGCGGTATTGCATGAGTTTACATGCATTCACACAAGCTTCTAAAATATCGGCACGTGCTTGTTCAGGTAAACCAGGAGCAGGTGCTTCTTCTAGCACTTTTTGGTGACGGCGCTGAAGCGAGCAGTCACGATCGTACAGGTGAACTGCATGGCCATTACCATCGCCCAAAACCTGAACTTCCACATGACGTGGCTTCTGCAAGAAACGCTCCATATAGACCGTATCGTCGCCAAACCACATTTCTGCGTCACGCTGAGCAGCCTGAACAGATTCAAGCAACGTATCTACACGCTCAACAATACGCATACCACGACCACCACCACCAGAAGCAGCTTTTACAATCAGCGGAAAACCGATTTCTTTTGCTTCTGCCAAGGCATTGTGAATAGTGACGGCATGATCACATCCTGGTACGGTTGGTACGCCTGCTTTTTTCATGGCAATAATCGCCGAAACTTTATTCCCCATCAGGCGAATATGTTCAGGACGTGGACCGATGAAAATAAAACCAGAAGATTCTACAATTTCTGCAAACTCTGCATTTTCAGAAAGAAAACCGTAGCCAGGGTGGATGGCATCTGCACCTGTAATTTCTGCTGCAGTAATAATTGCTGGGATGTTTAAATAGCTATCACTACTCGCACCCGGCCCAATACATACCGCTTCATCAACAAAACGTAAGTGCATCAAGTCTTTGTCGGCATCTGAATAGATACCCACAGTCTTAATGCCTAATGATTTGCAAGCCCGGGTAATTCGTAACGCGATTTCACCACGGTTTGCAATTAATACTTTTTGCAACATAGCTATCCCCGTGAGATTATGCGCGGAAGCGGAATAATGGTTGACCAAACTGGATTACATCACCATTTTTTACCAAAATTTCTTCAACCACGCCACTTTGAGTTGCTTCGATCGGGTTCATGATTTTCATTGCTTCGATGATACCCAAAGTTTCACCAGCAGAAACCGTTTGACCAACTTTTACAAATGGAGCTTCACCTGGGCTTGGAGCAGCATAAAATACGCCGACCATTGGAGAAGTCTCTACCGCACCACGAGGGGTTTTAGGCGCTGGAGCCGCTGGCGCTGCCGCCGGCGCAGCTGCAATTGCACCTGCTGCAATTACTGGTGTTGGACGAGTAAGAGCGATAGATTGATCACCTTCTTTAACCTCAATCGCTTGTAAGTCAGATTCAATCATCAAATCGATGAGTTTCTTAATTTTGCGAATATCCATAGGTGAATGTTCCTAAATCGTGTTGGATTAAATAGATGGTTGAATTTTGTGGATGGCGAAATCGAGAGCAAAGGCATAACCTTTGGCTCCCAAACCGCAAATTACGCCAACCGCTTTATCGGACAAATAGGAATGATGTCTGAAAGCTTCTCGAGCATGAACGTTCGATAAATGAACTTCAAGAAAGGGGATATCTACACCTAACAGTGCATCCCGCAGCGCAACCGATGTATGTGTGAGTGCTGCTGGGTTAATAATAATCAGTGAAATTCCGTCAAGTCTGGCTTGATGAATACGATCAACAATGGCACCTTCCCAGTTACTTTGAAAAGTTTCTAATCCGATACCTTGAGATTCTGCTTGGGTTTTGAGTTGCTGATTGATATCATCAAGTGTCAGATGACCGTACACCTCTGGCTCTCTTGTTCCTAAGAGGTTCAAATTCGGTCCATGAATTACCAAAATGGTTGAACTCATTCAACTTGCTCCAATTTATCAATGTGCAAACCATACTTGCAAAATCTATGCAAAATTTGCTCTTTCAGGCATATATTTCTGCTTTTGATTATCAATTTTGTTAGTAATTGAGCAAAGACTATATGCCAAATTTCATAGCATATATTGTAAACTTTGCGAGAAATGCGCAATGTTAAAAAATGACAAAATTCGAGTCTGTTTGTTTGTCACACAATTTAAACAGAATTGACTAAAACATCTCGCTGAATGGATAGTAATTAAGATGTAGCGAATCGAAATATAACATCCAAAATGAGAAAGCTTTAGATTCGAAATGTGGAAAAGGGATTAAAAAGTGTGCTCAATTCTGCATTTCATAGGTCTTTTTTTGTTGCCAAAGAATGCATAATCAATTCAAGTGAAGTTAAAAAATTAGGAGAATTATTAAGAGGAAATAGCTTTTTATATTTATAAACTATTGAAAAAAATAAAAATTATTATGAAGCGTAAAAATTCAATCTATTTAAAATCCTTTTTAAATTTAACTAACATATTGTTTTTTAGTCAGAAAACTCAATGACTCTTTGAAGTTATACGCTTCGATTTTTTTTCGTGGTCTGGCTTAAATAAATGGCCTTTAAAGTCATGAACTGGCTGTAGTTCATATTACAAGACAATGCTAAATGACTTTTTTGATCATTTTGACTGATCAAAAATGATATAAAAAGCCATTAACGATTTAGATCGTATTGGCAAAAGATAAAAACAAGCAATTTCAGTGATTTCCTAGACACGAAAGAATGATCTTTTTCTAATCAATTGTATTTCTATCTCAAAGATTCATCCGGTATTTTATTTAAATTGAGCTATTTTGATACTATGTATCAAAATAGCCTAAGCAAAGCAGATAAATTTATAAAAGATCGTAAACTTACCTTTAAAAAATTACGAGTCAAGATGACATCGAAATTGCGACTGCATCATGTGCGTGCAAACTTTCTTGATGAATCACTTTAATTGACCATTTTAATGATGTTTTATCAAGTTCACTCGATAAACGCCTGACGGCATCTTCAACAAACATTAAATTTTGTCCGTTTAACTGCGCAAAAGCTTGTTCATCAGCTCGTTTTACCGCAGTTTGAGTCGGTGTCTTTAAGGCTTGCTCAACGTTATCAATCAATTTAGTTAAATTTATCAATTGCTTGGCATCATCTGTTTCAATCTTAATCTGCGCAATACTACGTTGGCTATGAGGCGTTGCATAAGTTGCATGTTCTTCAAGCCATTGCTTTATGTCTGATTTTGGCAATGTGTACGTGTCTTTAAATTGTAGTTCAAATGCCTGTGCAATCAATTGGCGCGATAATGCCGCTGAGCAGGGGCAGGTCGATGAGTACGAGACATCAACTGCATAATTTATCTGAAATTTATGCTTGATCAGCTCTGCTTCGATGCAAACAGGATAGCTTTTCCATCCATTCAGATCTGCGCTGACCAGTGCAGATCTGCTTAGCATCAAATCAAATTTCAGCACAATCTTTGCAGCATCACTATCACAATCTTGATGGCTAGAAATGATGTCTTGCAAAAGTGAATGAATGACCGAAGCATCTAAGTCATGTAATTCATTGAGTAAGCGATACAGACGCGACATATGAATGCCTTTAATATCGCTTTTTGGCAGATTGACATATATATCAACTTTGGCACTTAATGGATAATAAAATTGTTGAATAGAAAGGGGAAGGTCAATGCCTTCCATACCAACCCATTTCAGTGCGATCAATTCATTTGGTAATTGTGAAACACAAACGTCTGGAAGTGATGAGTTCATAAAAGTTCGTACATTGGTTAATTGAGTGAAGGCCAGTTAAATGGATTTGAAAATTTGATCCATTGCTGTGGACCAAGTGCCATTTCGGTGTCTGTGAGTAAGCATTGATCGAATTGCATGATCAGATCTTGCTCATTCATCTCCATGCCAATCATGACAATCTCTTGACGAGCATCACCCACTTTTTCATCCCAGTTTTTTTCAATTGCCGCTAGAGATTGATCATCTTGTGGCCAGTTTTCTGGTTCAGTTGCCGCCCACCAACTACCCGCTACGCCATGGCGTGCCATTGCACCTGCTTGCGACCATGAGCATGCAAGTGTTGGCTCACATGCCAACCAGAAAAAACCTTTTGACCTGACAACCCCTGGCCATTCAGAATTAATAAAGGCATAAAAGCGCTCAGGATGAAATGGACGGCGTGCACGATAAACAAAACTGCTAATACCGTACTCTTCAGTTTCTGAAACATGCTCTCCACGTAGTTCTTTTAACCAACCCGGTGCCTGAGATGCTTGATCGAAATCAAATAATCCAGTGTTTAACACAGTATCTAGTGATACGCGTCCAAATTCAGAAATTTCGATTTTTGCGCGTGGATTAAGCTTGTTCAAAATAGCAATCAGACGTTCTTTTTCTTCGATATTAATTAAATCAATTTTATTAAGGATAATCACATCACAAAATTCAATTTGATCGATCAATAAGTCGACCACGCTACGCTGGTCATCTTCACCTAAAGATTCCCCACGATCATTTAACTGATCATAAGAGCTGTAATCTCGAAGAAAATTAAATCCATCGACTACAGTCACCATGGTATCTAATTGTGCAAACTGGTTAAGAGAAATACCGTCTTCATCTGCAAAAGTGAAGGTTTCAGCCACAGGGAGAGGCTCTGAAATACCTGTAGATTCAATCACCAATTGATCAAACTTATTTTCTTCTGCCAAGCGTTTAACTTCAATCAGTAAATCTTCCCTTAAAGTGCAGCAGATGCAGCCATTACTCATTTCGACCAGTTTCTCATCGGTTCGAGAAAGTTCTGCGCCACCATTTTT
Source organism: Acinetobacter sp. V89_7 (assembly GCF_029967895.1). NCBI lineage: Bacteria > Pseudomonadati > Pseudomonadota > Gammaproteobacteria > Moraxellales > Moraxellaceae > Acinetobacter > Acinetobacter sp. V89_7. Next base: position 30,532 of record NZ_JASCAJ010000021.1, on the reverse strand, counting down.
GACCAGCGCAGCGTCGATATTGACTTCTGACATATCATTGACAATGACAGCCACACGGCGACCTTCACGGTTGTTTAAAATATGATTCAGTAATGTGGTTTTTCCGGCGCCCAAAAAGCCAGAAAGTACGGTAACTGGGAGTTTATGTGACGGATTGGCTAAGGAGCTGACCATTTGCTATGTCCTTTTTTAAGAAAACACACCGATATCACTGCGACGGGTTGCCAACAGCAGTAATTTAATATCTTAATGTTATGTTATAATATAACAAATAATCAATCAGATTTTATGTGTTTATCTTTCTTGGGCTACTTTAGCTGCTTAAATGGCTTATTTATTCAATTTTTTCACCACAAATTGAGCTATGCCAAGTATGGTCTGGTCCCCATGTTCGAAAGCCCTTGGTATCGATATGAATTTGACCAGAGCTATAAACGCCTAAGCCCATGTTGTAGTGCTGACCTTCAGTTTGCCAAAATTTACATAATTTGCGTTTGCTGCTGGCGATGCGCTGCTGATCTGAATCTGATGGAAATTCTGGCCCAATGCGAAAATCTATCGCCGAGTTTTGCATATGAGAAGACTCTTTTGCGCCACCTACGCAAGCATTAAGCACTGGCGAACGATAAGCAGAGGTCAGTTCGATATCTGAAATGATATTGGAATTTACCAAATAGGCGAGTAACTTGAGTGTCGGTACAGCATTATTCCATACAGATGAATCAGGAACATCGTATTGATCGTACTGACATGCTTGCCAGCCACGCGCAGATCGGAATAACTCAAAATCTGGTGCAACCAGATTAACGCCTTGACTTATTAAATAGTTTTTATAGTCAGAAACACGCTTCTGATTGGGATTACGTTCTAACCATACAATATAAGAGACAGGTGTTGGTTTGGCGAGAGCAGAGGATTGTATTGCATTTGGGCGTATAGATTGAATCTGTTTCGCCGATTTTGGTGGATGTTGTATAGATGTACAAGCGCTTAAAGTTAGCCCAAAAAAAGTGAAAACGGTTAAAACGTAAAAATGCTTCATTTTTGTTCATGATTAAATCTGATGTTATAGTATAACAATTAATTTGGTGTCACTCAGTCACTTTTTTTGCCATAAATGATATCTCTTTGTTTAATAATCGAGATTACTTCTAGTCAAATAAATCATTCAAAACACATAACATTAAAGAGGAACAGACAAACTTCAACTGTATTTCAACTCTTTTCATTTTATAAATAGAGCAAGAGACTATATTTTTTAGGAAAAACATGAGAAGCAGTTCTATTGGGATAGATCTGGGCGGTACAAAATTATTATTACTCTGTGAACATGCCGAGGCAATTTATAGTACTGGTATTGGGTTTACACCAGATCAACTTTTGGCTCATCTTGATAATTTTATTACGCAAAACGAACTCACGCCGAGCAGTATTGGTCTTGCAGTTCCGGGGTTGGTCAATGCTTCGGGTGATATAGTGTTATCTGATGTGTTGCCAGCATTTAATGGTTGGCAAGCGACTCAAGCGTTGCAGCCTTGGTGTAACACTATAGCTGTACTAAATGATATCAAAGCAGCACTTATACAAGAATTTTCGCACGCTTCGAAAGATGTAACCGCTGGTGTTGTAATGGTGGGTACGGCTATAGGCGCTGCTTTAATGGTGCAAGGGCAACCGCTCACTGGTACATGTGGATGGGCAGGGGAATTGGGTTATTTGCCGATTGTACAGCATGATCAGATTCGAAGATTAGACGATTTGGCAAGTGGTGCAGCACTGGTCAAAGCATCTGGCTTGCAACCAAAAGATCTGGCTTTAAGAGCACATGCAAACGATCGCCAAGTTTTAGACATGATTCAAACAGCAGGAGCTGCATTGGGGTTGGGGCTGGCCAGTGTAATCCACCTGTTTAATCCATCAAAGTTGAGTTTAGGAGGTGGCACCTTACAATTGCCCGGTTATTGGGAGGCTGCTTTACAATCAGCACAAGAAAATACCTTGCCTATGTTATGGCAAGCATGCGAGCTGAACTGGATAAAAAATGCAGCGCATGTTGTGGCGCTGGGCGCCATTCAAGCTGGCTTAGATTATTCTCAAATTCATTCATAATCTTTCACTTTCTCCATTCTAAACTATTAAGTAAAGCTGAATCAAAGCAGCCTAAAATGGAGAAAGGAAAGCAATTACTCAATACTCTATTTAAGTTTTGCTCATCGAAATCACGATTTTTCCAATATGCTCGCTTTTCTCCATCGCGGTATGTGCCTGCGCTATTTGATCAAATGTAAATGTTTTATAAATGATTGGTCGGCATTGACCTTGCTCAATCAATGGCCAGACTTTTTCTTTTAAGGCTTTGGCGATGGTGTATTTTTCTTCATCGGTGCGTGCACGCATGGTCGAACCCGTCACTTTGGCACGCTTTAAAATAAGCTGCTGAAGATCAAAGTCTTTCGCGAAACGCCCTCCCATAAAGCCCAAAATAACCAAACGTCCGTCGCGTTTTAATACATTCATATTTTGCTGAAAGTATTTACCACCCACAATATCTAAGATGACATCGACACCTTGCTTTTGAGTCTGTTCCAAAATCACGTCTTCAAAGTTGTCTGTTTTGTAGTTGATTGCAGTGGTGATCGCATTTAAAGCCTGAACCTTATCGTCTGTGCCGACCGTGGTAAACGTTTTGATTCCCATGGCATGGCATAAACTCAGTGCTGTCGTTCCTATTCCGCTGGCTCCGCCATGAATAAGTGCCGTTTCGCCAGCAGTTAAACCACCAATATCGAACAAGTTTGCCCAAACGGTAAAGTAAGTTTCTGGAACGACGGCCGCTTCTTCAAAACTTAACGAGCTTGGAATCGGTAATGTTTGGGTTTCAGGCACAGCACAAAACTCGGCATAGCCACCACCATTGGTGAGCGCGCATACTTCATCGCCTATATTAAAAAGCGAGACGGCACTGCCTTTGGCAACCACAACACCTGCGACTTCAAGTCCGGGAATGGGGGTTACACCTTTTGGCATTGGGTACAGCCCCATGCGCTGCAATACATCTGGGCGGTTAATTCCAAAAGCTTTCACCTGAATCAACAGCTCATGATCTTTGATTTCGGGTAGATCAGCTTCGGTTATTTTAAGTACATCGGGATCACCGGGTTCTGAAATTTCAATGTGTTTCATGCGTGTTGGTAAATCCGTCATGTGTTTAATCCTTATTTATAAGCGTAAAAGCGATGGTATCTTAAAGTAGATACGGGTAATTTTGATCAATGCTACCGTTTAACTTGTGATTGCTCTATTAGATTAAAGTGAATAAATGAAAACTTGTTATCGTTTTTTAGATGAAAAATAAGTGCAAAAAAAAGGAGCGATATACGCTCCTTTTTTTATTTGAAAGATTAAGCTGTTTCAGCTTTAGGTTGTACCATGTTATCAATGGCAAGAATTTCGGCCAATTGATCATCAGATAACAAATTTTCTGCTTTAATCAGGCTTAAAACACTCAATCCGCTTTCATTGGCTGTTTTAGCAATACGGGTCGTGGTTTCATAACCCAAGTACGGGTTCAATGCAGTCACAATCCCGATAGAGTTATCTACCAAAGCTTTACAGTGTTCTTGATTCGCTGTTACGGTATCTACACATTTGGTTTGGAACATCACCAACGCATTCGATAGCAACTCAATTGATTCAAATAACTTGTATGCAATCAATGGTTCAAAAGCATTTAATTGCAATTGACCTGCTTCTGCAGCCAAAGTTACAGCCAAGTCGTTTGCGATTACTTGGAAGCATACAAGGTTAAGTGCTTCAGGAATCACTGGGTTTACTTTACCTGGCATAATTGAACTGCCTGGCTGGCGTGGTTCAAGATTGATTTCGTTGATACCAGTGCGTGGGCCACTTGAAAGTAAACGTAAGTCGTTTGCAATCTTAGACAATTTAGTCGCAGTACGTTTAAGCAAACCAGAAAGTAAAACGAAGTCGCCCATATCGGAGGTTGCTTCAATTAAATCTGGAGCAGATTTAATGTTTTTCTGGCTAATCTGAGCAAGTGCTTCAATTGCTAGCTCTGTATATTTTTGCTCAGTATTGATACCTGTACCAATCGCGGTACCACCTAAATTCATGTAATTTAAAGTGCTCGGTGCAATTTCTTTGAGCTTAACCAAATCTTTTTCAAGCGTTGTCGCAAATCCGTTAAACTCTTGACCAAGGGTCATTGGCACAGCGTCTTGTAATTGAGTACGGCCCATTTTCAAGATATGTGAAAATTCGTCGCCTTTTTGACGCAAGCTTGCAATCAGGTTTGCAAACGGGGTGTACATTTCATCTAAACTGAACAATAGACCTAAGCGAATTGCAGTTGGATAAACATCGTTGGTCGATTGCGACATATTGACGTCGTTATTTGGGTGCAGGTGTTTATATTCACCTTTTTTGTAACCCAAATGCTCAAGACCAATGTTTGCAATCACTTCGTTGGCGTTCATGTTGGTTGAAGTACCTGCACCACCTTGAATAAGGTCGATAGGGAACTGTTCATGGTAAGCACCATGAATCAACTGATCGCAGCTGTATTTGATGGCGTTTAGTTTTTGATCGCTCAATTTGCCCAGTGTATGGTTTGCTTCGGCACAGGCATGCTTGACCATAGCCAAAGATTTGATCAAATTCGGGTATTGGTTAATTTTATTTGAGCTTAAATTGAAGTTTTCAATTGCTCGTAGTGTCTGGATTCCGAAATAAAACTGGTTTGGTACTTCACGCAGACCAAGTAAATCCTTTTCTGTACGAGTTTGAATTTCAGCGTTCATTCTAGTATCGCTATCTAAACAAGATAATTCATCATAGATTTGGGTATGCATAATTTCTAATGCATAGATTAATTTTAGTATGCAATTTTTGCATAGCATGATTATAATGCGCCAAACATCATATGACATGAAGCAATGAGTCTTGAAATTCGCTGGATTGAAGATCTACTCACCTTGGAACAAGAACGTTCATTTTCAAAAGCAGCAGAACGTCGGTTTGTTAGTCAGTCTGCATTTACCCGACGTATCCAACAACTCGAACAAGCATTAGGTTATGCAATTCTTGAGCGCAATTCGAGATACATGGAATTTACAGATGCTGGACAGATTTTGCTGGCAACGGCCAAAAGCATCGAACAGCAACTTAATGCGACCTTGGCTTTGCTCAATAACTTAAATCGAAGCAATGAAGTGACGATTAAGTTTGCGGTGGTGCATTCATTAAGTTCTACTTTCTTTTCAAAGTTTTTAAGATTATTTCCAGATTATATTAAAGATTTTAAAATTGAATTGGTGGCTGCAAATGTGGGGGAAGGATTTAAACTATTAAAAGAAGGTGCTTGTGATTTTTTAATTTGCTATTCAGACGAAACTAAGCTTAAAGCTATTAATAGTGATGTACTTACCCATTTAAAACTTGGTGATACAGAAATTGTTCCTGTAACATTGATTGATGAAGATGGTAATGCAAAATACGATATAAATCATAGATTTCCGCTTCTTTCGTATAGTAAAAACGCATATTTAAGAAATCTGGTTGATCAGGTAATTTCAAACAAACTTGAATATCGAATTTTATATGAAACCGATCATGCAAATAATTTGAAGGATTTTGTTTTACAGGGCGCAGGAATTGCATGGTTACCTAAAATTACCATTGAAGAAGATTTACTCAAGAAGAAATTGAAAATCATTAATGCACGTGAATATATTATCAAACAGCAAATTTTTATTTTTAAAAATAAAATTCGAAAAGATGATTATTTAAAAATCTTCTGGGATTCACTCCGAAATATCGAGTTCAATGCTGACTGATTCGTATTAGACTCGCCAGAGATGTGAGTTAGCGAGGCCATGTCATCAACATGACCTCGATTAAATAGGTTAGGCCAAATTTTTAAGCACAAAATGTGGAGATTTAATCAGCAAGCGAATTAATGCTTTGGCTGAACTAGAGGGATGTCTTACCCCGCGTTCCCAGCTTTCAAGCGTTCTGACTGAAATACCCAGCATCGTGGCCAGTTGGGTCTGAGAAATATTCATTTTAATAGGCGAGCTGTAATAAGAGTCGAAAGGCCATTGCAATCAGCAATAACCCAAAGAATCCGCCCAGCCATAAAACCACGAACCATTGAAATTTCGATAATTTCATACTTATTCGCTCCTAGTGATACCCTTCATCACCTACGCGTACTTTGTCTCGAAAAACCCAGTACGCCATGATGGTGTAGGTGATAATGATCGGAATCAAAATCAGTGCACCAATTAAGGCAAACAATTGACTATTTGCCGGAGCGGCAGCGTCCCAAATGGTCACTGATGGTGGAATTATATACGGAAAAATACTGATTAAAAATCCGCTATAGGCCAAGAACAGCAGAGCCAGAATATATAAAAAGGGAGCCGATTCCTGTTTCTTGGCACATGCACGAAGTGCAAGCACACTACATATCACGACCAAAATAGGAACAGGGCTAAAATACAAGAGTTGAGGTAAGCTAAACCATCGCGCTGCGATTTGTGGCTGAGACAAAGGTGTATACAAACTCACACACGCAAAAATAAACAGCAATGCGAGTATGAGCTTTGGCATAATCTTAAACATATCTTCTTGTAAACGATGATCAGTTTTCATGATCAACCAGCCACACCCAAGCGCGGCGTAAAGGACAACCACGCCCACACCCGTGAAAAGAGAAAAAGGTGTCAGCCAGTCCAGACCGCCACCAGCGTAGCGACCATCCACAATATGTATGCCTTGGATGTAAGCGCCTAGCAATACGCCTTGTAAGAAGCTCGAAAGAACAGAGCCACCAATAAATGCTTTGTCCCACAAGTGTTTGGTACGATTGGCCTTGAAGCGAAACTCAAATGCTACGCCACGAAAAATCAGTGCAATTACCATCAGCAAAATAGGTAAGTAAAGCGCAGATAAAACAGCAGAATAGACAATTGGAAACGCTGCAAACAAGCCTGCACCGCCAAGCACCATCCAGGTTTCATTACCATCCCACACGGGTGCCACGGTATTCATCATCACGTCGCGTTCTTGCTGATCTTGAATAAATGGAAATAAAATTCCGATTCCCAAGTCGAACCCGTCTAGCACTACATAGATAAACACGCCAACAGCAATAATCACGACCCAGATTAAAGATAAATCAATCATGATGTTGCTCCTTTGTCCTCATCATCCAGTTCTTCATCAGCCGCACTCAACGGTCGCATTGGGGTTTTGAATCGACCAACCCCGCCTGCTTCTTGTGGCGTGCTATGAATAAATTGTGGCCCTTTATTGATCAGTTTCAGCATGTAATAAATACCGATTCCAAAGACAACAAAGTACACCAGTACAAAAATGATCAAGGTGAGACCAACTTGTTCGGCAGAGACAGGAGAGATTGCATCTTTAGTGCGCATCACGCCATAGACGACCCAAGGCTGACGACCAACTTCGGTGGTAAACCAGCCTGCAAGCAAGGCAATAAATCCAGATGGCCCCATCACCAAAGCAAAACGCTGAAACCATTTGTTTTCATAAAGCCGGTCTGAACGTCTGAGCCATAGACCTGCCAACGCCAACAGTACCATCAACATGCCAAGCCCGACCATAATTCGAAAGCTCCAAAACACGATGGTAGAGTTTGGGCGATCTTCCGGAGCAAAGTCTTTAAGGCCTTTAACTGTTCCGTCCATCGAGTGCGTTAAAATTAAACTACCCAAATGCGGAATCGCGATCGCATATTTGGTTCGCTCTTCTTGCATATCTGGAATCCCGAACAGATACAACGGCATGGCATGGTCGTGATTGGTTTCCCAATGACCTTCCATTGCAGCGAGTTTTGCAGGTTGATGCTCTAAAGTATTGAGACCATGTGCATCACCTACAAATACTTGTAATGGTGCCAAAACCAAAATGAGCCAGAGTGCCATGGAAAATGACTTTTTGACCAATGCATCACGACGCCCCTTGAGCAAATGCCATGCTGCGGTTGCTGCCACCAAAAGTGATGACACCATAAATGCAGCAATCGCCATGTGAGCCAGTCGGTAAGGGAAAGATGGATTGAAGATAATCGCAACCCAATCTTGTGGTACGATAATGTCATTTTCAATGCTATAGCCTTGTGGTGTTTGCATCCAGCTGTTGGACGATAAAATCCAGAACATGGAAATACAGGTACCAATCGCCACCATTAAGGTTGCGAAGAAGTGTGCATTTTTGCCCACACGGCCCCAGCCAAACAGCATAATCCCTAAAAAGCCGGCTTCAAGGAAAAATGCACTTAATACTTCATAGCTGAGTAATGGGCCTGTGACACCTCCGGCAAAGCGAGAAAACTCGCTCCAGTTGGTTCCAAACTGATAGCTCATCACAACGCCAGAGACGACACCCATACCAAAAGCGACAGCAAAAATCTTAACCCAAAACTTAAATAAGTCTTGATAAACCGGGTTTTGAGTACGCAACCAGCGCCATTCAAGCACAGCAAGAAAACTTGCTAAACCAATTGAAATTGCTGGAAATATAATGTGAAAAGATACTGTGAACGCAAATTGAATCCGCGCTAATTCTAATGCGGTTAATCCTAATGTCATGAGAGCACCTCATACAACGGATGATGTTGCTCGTGCAATTTTGCAGGCGAGTTTATATCTAACCAGTATAGGCTATTTTTTAAGCAAAACATAATGATTCGTCTCTACAACTCATTCAATTTAAAAATTAAGATAAAAAATTTAAATGGCGAGAGAGAGCGGTGGAGCGCGTCCTTGAGGAATAAGAAAGAGCTGCTGAAGTACAAAGAAAACGTGAAAAAAAGTACGTTTAAAGGCGAGATATCGAACCTGAATACGAACCAAGACTTCACTTAAATCTACATCAAGAAGAGGTACCACATGACCATAGACCACGCAATACTGACATTGATGATTCATGTCGTGATGATGATGTGATGTATCAGTTTTTATTTTCTGTTCAGCTAAATGATGCGCTGTAGCATGATGCGAATGCATGTGATTGGACATTTCAGAGTGTGCAACTGATGTGGTCGCAAAATCACCAATCTGTAGTGCTTGGGCAACAGTTTCACAGACCGGAGAAACTTGGTATTTCTCTGGTAATAGTGGCTGTAAAAACACAGCGATTTGTAAGAAGACTGCAAAAAAACCGAGCAGCCGACCATAACTCATCAACACCCAAGTGATCTCTTTTGGAAATCAATAGGCCTAGACTATACTAAAAATGTTGAATTCTCAAAGCCTTAAAAAAATTTAGCTTTAATAATTTGTTTTTTAATAAAAAATACAAAGTATTACTTGATTAACATCTTAATTAAATCTTTTTTGAGTACAAATTACTTCAAGATGATTTGTTTATTCTTACAAGATAGATAAACCTTTAACGATTTAATCGAAATAACCGCATCACTTTTTGTTGTGCAAATGGGTTGCACATCAAGATTGCAATCAAAATAATGGCAATCCCGATCAGTGTAAACAGGTCGGGAAGCTCTCGCCAAAAAACATAGCCCCATACACCTGCAAACACAATCGCGATATAGTTCATCGGGCCGATTTTACCAGCCGGTGCTAAGCTGTAAGCATAAGACATAAATAATTGACTAATATTAGCCAGTAGCCCAGCTGTAATAAGTAAAGCCAGTTCGTGTAGGGTGAACATTCGCCAGTGCCAAAACATCGGGATTGATGAAATCAGCGTACCAAACATACAGAAATAAAATACGATGCGTTCTGGAGATTCGGTGCTGGTCAGCGCACGGACAGTCACAAAAGCCATCGCAGATAAAAAGCAGGCCCCAAGGCCGATAAAAGAAATCAGATTAAATAAGCCCTGATCAGGTTTAGCAACAAACATGACACCCACTAAACCCAATACGGCAGCAAAAATCATAGATTTGGTGATTTGTTCTTTAAGAAATAACCATGCAATCAGTGGAATGAAAATAGGTGAAGAGTAACTAAACACCATCGCATTGGAGAGCTTTAGATTGGCAATGGCATAAAAGAAACCATACATCGCGGCCAATCCCACCACACTTCGCCACGTATGCATCCATAATTTTTGCGTTCGAATGAGTCCAAATCCATTTTTAATTAACATGGGAATAAAAATGAATAGACCCACCGCGTTTCGAAAAAATACGATCGTTGCGTTGTCGACACTTTGTGATGCAAATCGGATACACACTCCCATAATCGAAAAAAGTAAGGCGGATGTCATTAGACACAGCAGGGCCTTTCCGATATTGTCAGACGACGAAGCAGGAGTGGAGAGATTTTGCATAAGATCAAAGTGGCAACAAGTTTCAGTGTTTAGTTTAGCAGCGATCTAGAAAATGAGTGAAATGTATCGCAATCAAATATTGAAATAAAAAAGATGAATGCACAGAATTCATCTTTTTTTATGTGCCTTAGGTAACTGGTGCAGGATTAAACACGGCCAGCGAGTTGTGAATTCCCCATTTATCCGACCACGTTTGCTGTTCGCCACTCGCGACTTTCAAAATCAGTTCAAACAGTTCCCAACCCACTTCTTCAATGGTTTTTTACCAATCGCAATATCGCCCGCACTAATATCGATGAGATCATACCAGCGATTGGCAATGCTATTGCGGCTGGCCATCTTGATGACAGGCACCGCCGCCAATCCATAAGGTGTTCCGCGGCCTGTAGTAAACACTTGTACTGTAATACCCGAAGCCATTTGTTGTGTACCGCAAATAAAGTCACTCGATGGTGTAGCGGCAAAGATCAGCCCTTTTTTAGTGGGTTTTTGACCCGGTGACAACACCTCAACAATCGCAGAGCGGCCTGACTTGGCAATTGATCCCATGGCTTTTTCAACAATATTATTTAAACCGCCTTTCTTATTGCCAGGCGTGGTATTGGCACTTCGATCAACTTTGCCTGCGGCCAAATAATCATCGTACCACTGCATTTCACGAATTAAATCTTTCGCGACTTGTTCGTTTTCTGCGCGTGGAGTAAGTAAATGGATACCATCACGAACTTCGGTCACTTCTGAAAACATGACTGTACCGCCGCAGCGGATAATCAAATCTGAGGCAAAACCAACAGCCGGATTAGAGGTCACTCCAGAAAAGGCATCTCTACCACCGCACTGCATACCGACGAGTACATGTGATGCAGAAGTAGCTTATTTTAGTGAAAATAGAAGATGAGATAACTTAAGCTAGCCTAAATTTTTAACATAAATTGTGAAATTTAAATTAAATAAAAAAGATAATTAATTGGTGTAAATATTAAAAAATGTGATATATTTAACAAAATTGATTTCCATTGTGGGAACCCTGTAATGGTTTTGCATTCCCGGTTACAGGTTTTTTTATTTTGTAAAACTATGTCTAATAAAAAATGAAAGTGTATGAGATGATTTTTTCGATCAGTTCAGATGAGCAAGAACGAATACTGTATCACGTCAATAATGCTTCAACACGAACAGATTTTTTAGCTAGATTAAAATTGATACTCGAGCAAGAATGGATTTCTTCAAAAGTTGAAAGCAGTAGTTCAGATCAAATTGCCTTCGATGAGCAAATCTATTATGAAAGTTTACAGCAGATCGAAATGATGTCTGATGATTTTATTGCTCATGGCACTGCACGTTTAACAAAAAATATTTTTATGTCGGTTTTGGTACGCGACGTCATTAAAATATAGAGAATTTAATTATTAAATAAAAAAGATATAAATCCACTTCCTCAATATTTTAACGATACTCTGAAGTGGATTTATGATGAGGGGAATAACCTTAAGGTACTTTTTTACAAGATTCAGATGGCGATTGCAAAATTTGGCTTCCCGCAGGCACACTGTGCGTCAGCCATACATTTCCGCCAATCGTAGATCCTTTACCAATGATAATTCGGCCTAAAATCGTGGCACCTGCATAAATTACCACTTCATCTTCTACAATCGGATGACGCGCATAATCTTTTTTCAGGCCACCATCATCGGTAAGCTCAAATCGTTTTGCACCCAGTGTTACTGCCTGATAAATACGCACACGCTCACCAATAATACAGGTTTCTCCAATCACGACGCCTGTTCCATGATCGATAAAGAAACCTTTACCAATTTGGGCACCCGGATGAATATCGATACCTGTTGCAGAATGCGCCAGTTCAGAAATAATTCTAGACACCAGCGGCACATGCTTATACAGCTGATGTGAAAGGCGATGATAGATAATCGCCAATAATCCCGGATAACAAATCAGTACCTCATCGACACTGTGAGCAGCCGGATCGCCCTCAAAAGCTGCGAGCACATCTTCATCGAGTAAACGGCGGATATTTGGCAGCGCATTGGCAAAATCTTGGACTATGGTTTTGGCATATGTATCGATGTCTTGATCGACAGTACTTGGGTGCAGCTTTGCCTCATAATGCAAGGCCATACGTACTTGTATAAAAAGCTCGTTTAATACGCGGTCAAGCGTATAAGCAATATAGTAATTTTCGGTTTCTTGGCGAAGTTCTGCAGGCCCAAGTCGCATCGGAAATAAAATGCCGCATAAGTCATTAACCACGACCCGAAGAACTTCCTTAGATGGCAGTTCGCGATCTCCCATCTCTTTGGTGCGATGTTGACTTTCACGCCAGTCGTGCCGTGCTTTTTGCAAGCCGTCTACAACGGAGTGGATATTCCATGAGGCCATTTTTTTAATCCTAATGATTTGCTACATGTGTAATAGAAACTGACTAAGTTATTGTTTAAATCAATTTTTGATTTTTTTCAAATTTTTAGCTTTTAATTCTGTATTTTACTCAACAAATAAAGCAAACAATGCGTTTGATCTGGACATGACTCCTATATACTCTGCACATATTTTTACTTACGCAAAGTTACATTGAGTTTTGAGTATTCAGGATCATTTATGATAAACGCCCAGATGTTTCCCACCACATTTCTTTTTCGTTGTTTAAAAATGATCTTAGGTACAGGTATTGGTACTTTAAGTACACTCAGTTTTGCCGAAACTCAATCTAAGCAGCTCGAAACCATTGTGTTGAGTGCCGATCAGCAAGATTCTGGTTATTTGCGTCAAAATGTTAATCTGGAAGGTTTTGGTACAACGCAGTTAAAAGATATTCCAGCTTCTGTATCTGTCGTGAGTTCAGCACGCTTAGAGGATCAGCAAGCCAAAGTGCTGACCGATGTGATTAAGAATGATGCTGCTTTGGGAGATGGATATGCTGCAATCGGTTACTATCCGAATTTTGTCTCGCGTGGTTTTGCGCTGGCTTTAGGTTCAAGCTATCTGCTCAATGGCTATGTGGTTCGTGGTGAACAAAACATTGCACTTGAAAATAAGGATCGAGTAGAAATTCTAAAAGGCATTTCGGCCATTCAAAGTGGCATGTCGACACCCGGTGGCGTCGTCAATTATGTTACAAAGCGTCCAGAGGATATTCGTTCAGTTACTGTGGGTACCAACAGTGAGGGAGGAACATCTATCGGGCTAGATGTCGGTGGCTTTTTAGGCAAAGCGCAAACCTTAGGTTATCGCGTAAATCTTGCCGAAGAACAGATTCATCCTTATGTCGAGCATGCTAACGGTCAACGTGTGTTCGGCTCACTCGCACTCGATTGGCAGATTGATGATCAATCACAGCTTCAGTTTGATATTGAATCACAACGCCAAAAACAACGTTCAGTTCCGGGATACCAATTACTCGACGGCTCAACAGTTCCGACTGATGTGGCTTGGAGCAGATTGCTGGGTTATCAAAGCTGGAGTAAGCCAGTCACCAACGTTGCGCTGAACACCAGCCTGACGTATCGCTATCAAATTAACTCAGACTGGGCTGCGAGCATCGGTGCGAGTTATAGCCATGTCAAAATTGACGATTATATTGCCTTTCCATATGGTTCCTATAAAGGTTTGAAACCGATTGAAAATACCTTTGATGCCGATGGAAACTACGATCTTTACGATTACCGTAGCCCAGACGATGTACGTATGACCACACAACTCAAATCGAGTTTAAAGGGCCAAATTGAAACGGGAACTGTACATCATCATTTGAATTTTGAACTGGCTGCTGTAGAAAAAAATCAAAAACGTTATGTTGGTATTAATACACCCGTTGGAACAGGGAATATTTATCAAGACACCACCGATTTTGAGCCCGCTACATTTGATTTAGGAAATCGATATAAGCCACTCGAAAGTAAGCAGCTTTCTGTGGCATTTACAGATCGAATGGAGCTTGATCCACAATGGACAGTATTACTGGGTGGAAAATGGATCGATTTAAATGAAAAAGCGTATGACAGTGATGGTACGGAAAATCGTCATACAGACATTCAAAAATTTTTACCACAAATGGCATTAAGTTATCGACCACTTGAAAATACAATAGTTTATCTTTCTTATGCGAAAGGTTTAGCGGACGGTGGAACAGCACCATGGTATACAAGCAATGCCAATCAGGTCTTGGCACCTGTTCAGTCACGACAATATGAGTTGGGCTTCAAACAGCAGTACAACAACGCTTTGCTCAGCTTGGCACTTTTTGATTTAAAGCAGAATAATCAGTTTGTTGCACCTACTGATGACGGCAATCTCATATTTATCGAAAAAGGTGATCAGCGCTCTCAAGGAATCGAATTCGGATTGACGGGCAAGCTTTCATCACAAATTGAACTGAGCTCAAGTTTGGCATTGATGAAGTCTCGTTGGGAAGGAAGTGAAGTTGATGCTTACGAAGGGCATCAAATTCAAAATGTACCCAAACTGCGTTTTGCAACGCATGTGTCTTATGATGTCGCGCAAATAGACGGTCTACGACTCTTGGCGGGTATGCAATATAGCGCCAGTAAATATGCCAATAAGTCTGGAACTGTAAAAGTTGGTGGTTATAGTGTGTTTGATCTTGGTGCAGCTTATGCTTTTAAAGTCAGTGGTTATGACTCTACACTCAGACTGACCATTGATAATCTGTTCAATAAGCAATACTGGCGTGATGTAGGTGGATTTATGGGCGATGACTATTTATTTTTAGGTGCACCACGAACGGCTCAACTTTCACTTAATGTGAAATTTTAAATCAAGAGCACATCTTCATCATTTCGGTGCTTTTTTTATTCGGCATGTGTCATTTTGGGGTGGGTTTTTAAAAACAGGGTTGAGTTCAGTTGCAAGTGAACTCAACCGTTTCTATTCTTGATCAGTCAAATGACGAAAATGGAAGATTTATACGTAAAATGACGTAGAGACAAATTTTGACAACACATTATAATCTAAGATTTGTATTTTATTTTTTTTATTTCCCTACTATTAAATTAATAAGAAGATAATTTATTTTAAACCTAATTATTATTATTATTTAAGATTATGATTTTAATTAAAATTATTTGAATTAAAGATTTAATATTTAAAATATAAAGCTTAAAAATTATTTTTTGGCATGCTCTTTGAATGATATTTCATCGCAAAAAATTATTTTAATTTAAAGATGATCAAATTGGAGAAGAAGTCATGTTACAGCAAAGAATGATGTCCATTTCATTGTGTATTGCAGCGGTAATGGGGGGATTATCACTCACAGGATGCTCAAAATCATCAGACAAAACGGCAGCCACCGAAACGCAGGCCACGTCTGCACCAGCCAGCAAAAGTTCAGACACCATTAAAGTCGGTATTTTACATTCCTTATCTGGCACCATGGCCATTTCAGAAACTTCGCTTAAAGACACGGCCTTGATGACCATCAATGAGATCAATGCGAAAGGTGGCGTATTAGGTAAAAAGCTTGAGCCAGTTGTGGTTGATCCTGCGTCTGACTGGCCGCTTTTTGCAGAAAAAGCACGTCAGTTGATTACTCAAGACAAGGTAGCGGTCATTTTTGGATGCTGGACATCGGTTTCGCGCAAGTCTGTTCTACCTGTAGTGGAGGAACTCAACGGTTTATTGTTTTATCCTGTTCAATATGAAGGTCAGGAACAGTCTAAAAATATATTCTACACGGGCGCTGCACCGAACCAGCAAGCAATTCCTGCGGTGGAGTATTTGATGAGTGAAGAGGGCGGCAAGGCGCAGCGCTTTGTGTTGCTGGGTACAGATTATGTGTACCCACGTACAACCAATAAAATTCTTCGCGCATTTTTGAAATCGAAAGGCGTTGCAGATGCCGACATTATGGAAGAGTACACGCCGTTTGGTCATAACAACTATCAAACTATTGTGGGAAATATCAAAAAATTTGCTGCGGGTAAAAAGACCGCGGTGATTTCAACCATCAATGGTGACTCCAATGTGCCTTTTTATCGTGAGTTGGGTAACCAAGGCATTAAAGCATCCGATATTCCAGTAATGGCATTTTCTGTGGGTGAAGAAGAGTTACGCGGTATCGATACCAAACCGCTGGTGGGTCACTTAGCGGCTTGGAATTACTTCATGTCGGTTAAGAATCCAAAAAACACCGACTTTATCAATAAATTCAAACAGTATGCAGTGGAGTATAAACTGCCGAATGCCTCAAAAGTGGTCACCAATGACCCAATGGAAGCCACCTATGTAGGGATTAATATGTGGAAACAGGCAGTCGAAAAAGCAGGCTCAACCGATGTGGATAAAGTCCGTACAGCCATGGCGGGCCAGACGTTTGCAGCACCGTCTGGATATACCCTAAAAATGGATGAAACCAATCATCATTTACAAAAGCCAGTCATGATTGGTCAAATTCGTGCTGATGGCCAATTTGATGTGGTCTATAAAACACCAACCACGATTCGTGCGGAGCCATGGAGCCCGTACATTCCAAAATAACAAATCAACGAGGGCCTGTACGCATTGATACAGGCCAACCTCAGTCAAGCTTAAAAAATATTCACATAGCAAGGGTTTACTATGTTTAACCATATTCGGCGCTGGGCAATGATGATGCTTTTCATACAGCTTTGTTGTGTGTCTGTGTGGGCAACTGAAAATAGCAGTCAGCCACAGACATCACTCTCCCATACGGCGGCTGTAGCGCACGATGATGCGATACAAACTTTTGTTCGGTCGGATTTTACAGCCCGTCGGACGATGCTTAATCAGTGGCCTGCCAGTCTAGAATCACTGGACAAACTTGTTGGTTATATCGACGACAATCAACTTTATACCGATAGTTCGGGTAATACCTATCTACTTAAAGATGAACAAACGCTCTTGAGCTATCCCGATGAAAAAGTCATCACCACATGGCCTTCAGATTTATCTCAAGTCACACTGGTGAATACTTTAAGAAAAGCACTGACGTTTGGGCAGGCCAAAGCCAAGCTTAATTCTGAAGATGCCACTCAACGCTTACAGGCAGTAGATATACTAGAAAACAATATTGCAGAGCTCGACAGTGGTTTTATCAAACAATTATATTTAAAAGAAAACAACAATAAGGTGAAAGCGCGACTTGCACAGCTTAAGGCACGTCTAGATTACAACAGCTCAGATGTATTCACTAAAATAGCAGCCATTAAAACCCTCTCAGCCTCCAACCGACCAGATGTTCTGGCTTTGATCGAACATGAGTTGAGCCTTGCTCAAATTCATCCTGAACTCACAGTGGCATTACAAGATGCCAGAAACCAAATCAAAACTCGTTTACAGATCAGTGAATGGTCTGGTCATCTTTTTTCAGGTTTAAGTACGGCCAGCATTTTATTGCTTGCGGCGCTAGGTCTGGCCATTACTTATGGCTTACTTGGTGTGATCAATATGGCACATGGCGAGCTGATCATGATTGGTGCCTATACCACCTACGTGATCCAGAGTCTGTTTAAAGCGCATTTGGCTGCTTGGGTCGATTGGTACTTAATCGCTGCAATACCAGCGGCATTTTTGATCAGTGCATTAATTGGCATGCTGATTGAACGAACCATTATTCGGCCCTTATACGGAAGACAGCTTGAAACTTTGCTGGCTACATTTGGGGTAAGTCTAATTTTGATGCAACTGGTACGCATGGTATTTGGAGCACAAAATGTCGAAGTATCCAATATTGCATGGTTAAGTGGTGGAATAGCACTCACACCGAGTTTGATGTTGCCGTATAACCGAATGGCCATCATTGCTTTTACCGTTGCGATTTTATTGATTCTGCTTGTGCTACTCAACAAAACCCGTTTTGGATTGTTTGTACGCGCAGTGACTCAAAATCGTCAAATGGCTCGTGCAGTCGGCATACGTTCTGCACGCATTGATATGCTTGCATTTGGCTTAGGCTCTGGGCTTGCAGGTTTGGCAGGCTGTGCCTTGGCGCAGGTTGGAAATGTGGGGCCAGATTTAGGTCAAAATTACATTATCGATGCATTTTTGGTGGTGGTAGTGGGTGGTGTGGGGCAGGTTTGGGGCGCCGTACTGGCTGCGCTTGGATTAGGGGTAAGTGGCACGATACTTGAAATTGGACTCGGTGCTGTACTTGCAAAAATTATTCTTTTGGTGCTTGTGATTTTGTTTATTCAAAAACGTCCACAAGGGTTATTTGCCATCAAAGGCCGGTTTGTGGAGTAAGACGCATATGAAATTCACTTTATTGTTTGCAGACAAACCCTTGAGCGCCGTACTCATCGTACTTTGTTTTGTGGTGCTTTTAGTTCTACCTTGGTTGCATCTGGCACCTGTTGATTCTGCTTTTTATTTGTCTGCGTACTGGGTCACACTGATTGGCAAAATTATGTGTTTGGCACTGGTGGCACTTGCACTCGACCTTGTTTGGGGCTATGCCGGAATTTTAAGTTTGGGGCACGGTCTTTACTTTGCACTGGGCGGTTATGCTTTTGGCATGTACCTTATGCGTGAGTCGGCTGGTGATGGATTGCCCGATTTCATGCGTTTTTTAAGCTGGAATGATTTGCCATGGTTTTGGTTGGGTACCGAGCATTTTATCTGGGCGCTGCTATTGGTGGTTTTAGTCCCTGGTGTGATTGCGTTTGTATTTGGATTTTTTGCATTTCGCTCAAAAATTAAAGGGGTATATTTTTCAATCATTACTCAGGCCATGACCTTTGCTGCAGCATTATTGTTTTTTCGAAATGAAACAGGCTTTGGCGGTAATAATGGCTTTACTGGATTCAAAACGATCTTAGGTTTCGACATTACTTCAGCACCTACACGCGCCAGTTTGTGTTGTATGACTGCACTGATACTCATGTTGTGTTTTATTGGCTTACGTAGCTTGATGAATCGTCCTTATGGGCGGGTATTAGGTGCAATTCGGGACAGCGAAAACCGCTTGCAATATTTAGGCTATCGTACGCTTTGGTACAAACTTTCGGCATGGGTGTTATCGGCCGTGATCGCTGGAATAGCAGGCGCGCTTTACGTCCCACAGGCTGGGATTATTAATCCGAGCGAAATGAACCCTGTCAACTCCATTGAAATGGCCGTTTGGGTGGCTGCAGGCGGGCGTGGAACGCTAATTGGACCAATATTGGGAGCAGGGTTGATTAATGCAGTTAAAACATACTTTACCGTGGCTGCTCCAGAGTATTGGTTACTTATTTTGGGTGGTTTATTTATTGTAGTGACCTTATTTCTGCCAAAAGGTGTGGTGGGGTTGTTTGACCGCTTTAAAAAGGAGAAAAATTAAATGAGCGAAGTGCAATTCGAAACACCACCGCATGGCGGACAATATGGTGAAGGATACGGCAGGACTAAGGTTCAGGGTGCAGATTTTAGTCATGGTATTGCGCTCTATCTTGAAAATGTTAGTGTCTGGTTTGATTCCTTTAGAGCCTTAAACGATCTGTCTTTATACATCAATGAAGGCGAGCTACGCTGCATTATTGGCCCAAATGGTGCGGGAAAAACAACACTGATGGATGTCATTACTGGCAAAACTCGTCCTACTCAAGGTACTGCATTTTTCGGTCAAAACTATAATTTAGCCAAAATGACCACGGAGCAAATTGCTGAGGCTGGAATCGGCCGCAAATTTCAAAAACCGACAGTATTTGAAAATTTTAGCGTGATGGAAAATTTACTGTTGGCAGCACCGAAAGATAAAACTGTAAAACGGAGTTTTTTCGCAAAATTGTCCGCTGAAACTCAAGTGGCTTTGGAGCAAACACTCGAACAAATTCGATTAAAGGACTTTCGCCATAAAACTGCGGGATTACTTTCACACGGTCAGAAGCAGTGGCTTGAAATTGGAATGCTGCTGATGCAGCAGCCAAAACTGATTTTATTAGATGAACCCGTTGCGGGTATGACCGATGCAGAAACTGAGCGTACTGCGGAGCTTTGTTTGGAGCTTAAAAAGCAACATACCTTGATTGTGGTGGAACATGATATGAGTTTTATCGATACGATCAGTGAAAAAGTGACCGTACTGGCTCAAGGCGCTATTTTAGCAGAAGGAACATTGGCAGAGGTACAAGCCAATGAAGACGTTATTGAAAAATATCTAGGTCGATAGGATAGACACATGCTCGATATTCAACAAATCAATCAGTTTTATGGTGGCAGCCATATTTTGCGCGATGTTTCATTGAGTGCAGCGTGTGGACAATGCAGTGTCGTACTGGGGCGAAATGGAGTGGGTAAAACTACCTTGTTAAAATGCCTGATGGGATTACTGCCGATTAAATCTGGGCAGATTATTTTGGATGGTAAGGATATTTCAAAACTGTCGCCCGAACAGCGTGTACGAGCTGGTCTTGCATATGTTCCGCAAGGGCGAGATATATTTTCGACGCTCACCGTTGAAGAAAATATTCTCATTGGAATGGCTAAATTTTCAGGTGCTAAAACTAAAAAGGTGCCGAGCTCTTTATACGAGTTGTTTCCAGTTTTAGAGGAGATGAAACATCGCCGTGGTGGAGATCTCTCTGGTGGGCAACAGCAGCAACTGGCAATTGCAAGAGCATTGGCATCTGAACCTCGTATCTTGATATTGGATGAGCCAACAGAGGGAATTCAGCCGTCAATTATTAAAGACATTGCCAAAGTAATTCAACGCCTGACACAAAAGGGCGATATGGGAATTATTCTGGTCGAGCAGTTTTATGATTTTGCTGAAGAGTTAGCTGATACGTATACCGTGATGGCACGTGGACAAATTATTGCATCCGGACGTGGAGATGAAATGTCTGAAAAAGGAATTAAGGAGCTGGTCGCGATCTAGGTTTAAGAGTGGCTAAATAGGGTTACAGCACCTATTTTTCGCTTTTTAGCTACATAGACTGACACTTTATTAGCAGTTGCGTAACTTATGTTGATCTAAAATTACAGTTGTATATGAATGGGTTGTAGATTGACAGTCTCTTTGCAGTATTTCGGGTATAGCTCGAATTCTCTATGCTATAAAAAAGGCTCAAATGTTCTCAAACCTTATAAGGATCAAGACAAAATGAGTCTTTCTGAAAAAATAATAACTGTCAAAGATCAACATGGTAATGAGCGCGAAGTTGCTGCACTGTGCGCCTCAGCACGATCAGAGCCAGAATTAGACCATGGTTCTTCACATATGGTTCATGCTGTGAAACTGATCTTTATTGATGGACATCAAGTAGAAGTAGATGCTGAAGGTAAATTTTATCACCCAGATACACGTATTGAGTACTCGGTTTAGTTCATGAGTGTTCAAAGAAAAATCTGAGTATCCAACTGAAACGATATTTAATAGTGTTTCAGTGAGAGCATACTCATTATAACCAACAACATAATTAACCAACAACATAATAAGGAAGACTTAATATGATCGATGAAGAAAAGCCTCTTGATTTTGATGATGACAGTGAACCTCACGATTTTGAAGATGAAGAGTACTTAGACGACAAAAAAGAAGATGAATTGTACAATACCATTACCAAAGATGGTTCAAGTGTCGATCCCGCAGATGATGGAGAACGTCACCAACGACCTGAAGACGATGATCCTATTGAAATAGAAGACACTTAATATTATAAATAAAGCCCAATCAAAAATTGGGCTTTATTTATAATAGATTTGAACCCGATCAAATATGACGCGACTTCGTAAAAATATGAAAGCTGTTCCAGTAATACGACAATGGACGACCGAGCAAGACGGTTTCCTGATTGAACATGCAGATCTTGCAATATCGAAATTGATTCAATTACTGCCGTATACAGAAGAAGAAATCAAAGCCCGTAAAAAAGTATTGGGCTTACTAAAGCGTGAAAGACAATTCCGAAAGATCATGACCAAGTAAAAAAAGAACCTATCAATGTGATGAAATCAAGCTTCTTAAATATAGGTATGTTTGCTTTGTTATCGCGTGTTAAAAAATTTGGTCATCTAAATCCAATCTGTACAATGTGAAAACTTTGATTACTGTAGAAGTGTTTTTTGGTTACTTAATGAACAATATAGAATTAGAACTCACATGGATATATACATACGTTGTCGATAAATTGGAAATAAGCAAACGTATTGGCAGACTTAAAAATGAAACTATTCGATATGTTCACCGGGAATTCAAAAGAAAAAAATAGATCAGATTTTTCAAAAGTAGAATTTGATCAGATCGTTCGTAAAGCTGTTGTAAGTAGCTTTTTAGTCAAAAAGAAGTAAGTAAATTTAAGCGTCTTACTATTTTAAATGAAATAAAAATCTGGGCTAGAAATACTCTAGCTCAGATTCATGATATTGATTTGAGTAGATACGAGAAACAATACCAGTAACGTTTCAAATGGATTTGATTTCACTCAGTACAAATATATCAACTTTTGCTATGATTGATCTTGTAAAAATGCAAGATAAAGCAATCACATGCAAGCACTCACAATACAGACCAAACTTGGCGGATTTTACTTTTTCTATTACGCCATAGTGGGTACATTCATGCCGTATTGGAGCTTGTATCTTCAAGATCAGGGCTTCAATTATCAAGAAATTGGAATTCTATCTTCAATCGCGATCATCACACGTTTTTTTGCACCGTTCATTTGGGGATGGGTAGCAGATAAAACGGGCAAACGAATGTTATTGGTACGAATCGCAACTTGGATGGAAGCATGTATTTGGTTTACGATTTTTTTAATTTCAAAAAGTCTTCAATCGATTGCCTTACTCATGCTGATTTTCAGTTTTTTTCAAAATGCAATCTTGGCGCAGTTCGAAGGCGTTACTTTATTTTGGCTAGGAGACAAGCGCGCCGAACTATACGGTAAAATTCGAAAATGGGGATCTGTCGGGTTCATTAGCAGCGTATTTGGTATAGGGGCATTATTAGAAATTATTCCTGTTTCAATGCTGCCAATTTTACTACTCTGTATTTCCTTTCTTGCGTTTATCTGGTCATTTCAAATTAAAGAACCAACAAAGGCACCAACAGCCCAGCGGCAACTAGAACCGTTATGGCCGATTTTAAAGCGGCCTAGTGTCATGGCTTTTTTTGCTATCGAATTTATTATGCTGTTCTCACACGCGCCATTTTATAGTTTTTACAGTAATTTTTTAAAAGAAGCAGGGTATAGCACCACACAAATTGGTACTTTGTGGGCCATAGGCGTGTTATCAGAAATTATCATGTTTGCTTGTGCACACACATTATTGGCGCGTTATTCAATGCGCATTTTGGTATCGGTGTGTCTTGTCATGACCAGTATTCGGTGGATACTTGCTGGATATATGGTCGAGCATTTTTGGGGGCAATTGCTCGCCCAGACGATGCATGCCTTTAGTTTTGGTTTATTTCATTTGCTGGCAATGCGGTTGGTTTTTAGTCATTTTACCGCAGGTCAGCAAGGTCGGGGGCAAGCATTATATAGCACCATGTGGGGCTTGGGGGTGGCTTCTGGTAGTTTATTGGCAGGTCACTTTTGGCAGACGTTAACTGCGCCGGTGATTTTTTTATATGCTGGTTTATTGGTTTTATTGGGGCTCGGTTTTGTAAAATGGTTGCCCACACATGGTGCACAACCATCTTAATTCATCGATTAAACAGCTATTACACCGCGTCGTTTACAGCGTGCGCAAGAGATTTCATATCGGTACCTGAAGGTGCCTGATAAATTTTCAAGCCAAATTCAGGTGTAATAGCCAGTAAATGATCAAAAATATCAGATTGAATGGCCTCATAAGCATTCCATGCGGTTGTATTGGTAAACGCATAAATCTCAAGTGGAATCCCTTCACTAGTCGGTTGAAGCTGACGTACGATTAAAGATTGATTCTGTGCAATTCCACTGTGTTGCTTCAGATAAAATTCAATATATGCGCGAAACGTACCTAAGTTCGTTAAACGCCGCTGGTTATACACTGATTGATTACTCAGTTGCTCATTAAATGATGTAATTTCAGATTTTTTTAGATCAAGATATTGATTCAGTAAAATAAAGCTTTTGAGTTTGTCTTGTTCTTTTTCCGACATAAAGTGAATACTGCTTTGATCGATAAACAACGAGCGTTTAATGCGACGACAGCCAGATTCACTCATACCGCGCCAGTTTTTAAAGGTATCTGTGATGAGCTTATTGGTAGGAATTGTTGTAAAGGTCTTATCAAAGTTTTGTACGGTCACCGTATGTAATGATATATCAATGACATCGCCATCCGCATTGAGTGAAGGCATCTCAATCCAGTCACCAATACGTACCATGTCATAAGATGAGATTTGTACACTCGCGACCAATGACAAAATCGTATTTTGAAAAACCAACATGAGCACCGTTGCCATGGCACCAAAGCCGGCCAATAAGGTGAACACATCTTTTTTTAAGAAAGTTCCCAAAACCATTAAAGCACAGACAATGAAGATCATGAGTTTGATCAGCTGCAAATAGCCTTTGATGGGTTTATTTTTAGAATTAGGATTACGCTGATAAGCCAGATTGAAAATATTTAAAAATTCACTAATCGCAAGCGCAATGGTTAAAAAGATAAATGCCTGTGCACCCATTTGTACTAAAGTAATCATTTTACTGGACAAGTGAGGAACACTACTGATCCCGTTCATAATCACGATAGCGGGAACAATATTTGAAATGCGTCTAATCACGCTATGCTGGGCAAAAAGGGACTGGTTAATAAACTTTAGCTTACTAATTGCTTTACGAACGCCCCGAACCACAATTTGTTTTGCTATAAAGTTTGCCAAAACGGCAAAAAAAATCAGGATAGCAATCGAACACAGCATCTCAAGCCATGGATATTGGCCGATCCAGTTTTGTATTTCTCTTATATATTGTAAAAAATTCAAACCTCTACACCCATGCTTAGTGAAAGAGTATAGTGTAAAGGCTTGATATTTAAGATGTTCGTATTGCTACTTTTTTTGTACGTTTTATTAATAAAACCATACATGCCCAATACATGCGGTTAAATTTACTTCAATTTCTTACCACATCAAATCATCAGGAATCACATAATCTGCATATGGATCTTCTTCATCTGTAGCCTGATCATTTTTCTGTGAATGATTTACCAAGATAAAGCCTTCCATTTTCTGATCAATTTTATCTGCCAATGGTTTGGGTAAGTATGCATAACTGTCTTGATCTTTTGCAATGACCAATGAACCAGAAACTAATGCATTATAAACTTGCTGTGAAACATACACTTTTTTAATCTTGTTCTGATCAATAAACTGATAAGCCACATCTCCTGATGTATCTTTGATTTTATGTTGTTTGATCATTTGTACAATCGAAGCAAGCAACGCTTTTTGTTCAAGTACCTTCTGTTTCTCTTGATTTAAACTCTGGTCTTTTTGTAATTTTTCAAGCTGAGCTCGTTCAATATTGGCTTTCAGTTCTGCTTCATTACTTTGACCAGTTCGATGCTCATGCTTTGCCTGCTTGGTGAGTTTGTTCGCTTTTTTGTTATCGACCAAACCTGCTTTTAAAAGCTGAGCTTGAAGCGCATTTTTTACCATAATGACAATCCAAAATTTAACTGTGTCGTTTTAAATGTTCATAGCTCAAAAACCAATAAACTGCGCTGAGCAATACCGTAAGTAGTGCTGGTAGCAAGAAGGTATTCATGAGCCAATGCGAATAGGCTATTGTAGCAATGACGCCACCAAGAAAAAATCCGAGTACGATTAAAAGATGCAAGATTACACGACGTCTATCTGCGGGTAGGCCTTTTGCTTTGTAGCCCAGTGATAAACCTAGATCAGTGAGTACTCCAGACAGATGTGTAGTGCGTATAATGGCCCCTTTATAATGACTCATCATGGCGTTTTGAACACCCATAGCCATCGACGACCAGAGCAGACCAAGATGAGGATCGTATCTGACTGTCAGCCAAGTTAATACCAACAAGAAAGCGACTAAATTTAAAGTTAAACCATAACGACGATGAAATGATAATGGGGTATTACCTAGAATAAAACCACTACAAAACGAACCCATCAGAAAGCTAATAACGATCAAAAACAAATACAGCATGGTATGTGGCTGCCATTTTACGAGATCAATCGCAAGCATGCTGATATTGCCTGTCATATGTGAGACAGATTGATGAATGACTGTAATAAGTGCCAATACGTTAATTGTGCCGGCATTGAGTGCCAGCACAAAGACAATACATTGAATCCAGTTCGGTAACCTTTGAAGTGGCATAAAAAAACATCAAATACAAATCAACAATTTGAATGTATTATGATTTTGAAGCCTGATCAACTGCAATAACAAATAACACATCTGTAGATGAATTTAGGGCCGTTTCAGTTGAATCTTGAAGTACGCTAATAACCATACCGATTGCAACGACTTGCATTGCAATATCTGAAGATATACCAAATAAGCTACATGCGACTGGTACTAACAGTAGGGAACCACCTGCCACACCCGACGCACCACATGCTGAAATACTCGCTACAACGCATAAAATCATCATGGTCCAAATATCAACATGAATACCTAAAGTATTCACTGTTGCAAGTGTGAGTACCGTAATGGTAATTGCTGCACCACACATGTTAATAGTAGAACCAAGAGGAATAACGACGTTGGTTGTCGACTCATCGACACCACAGCGTCGTGCAAGATCCAAATTGACCGGAATATTTGCGGCTGAGCTTCTTGTGAAAAAAGCAGTAATTCCACTTTCGCGTAAGCATTTAAATACCAATGGATACGGATTGCGCTTGGTGACACATGCCACAAGGAAAGGATTTACTACCAGTGCGACAAAGAACATCGCTCCGAGTAAAACAGCCAATAAATGCGAGTAGCTTTTTAGTGTTTCCATACCTGAGTTGGCAAAAGTCACTGCAACAAGACCAAAAATACCCAGTGGTGCAAAGCTAATGACCAAATGAATCACTTTACCAATCGCGTCGGCAGAATCTTGTAAAAATGTTTTGGTGGTTTGACTACTATGACGAAACGCTGTACCCAAAATAATTGCCCAAGCTAAAATACCAATAAAGTTAGCTTCACTCAAAGCAACTACTGGGTTAGCAACAAAGCTAAGCATTAGGTTTTTCAAGACATCTGATAAACTACCCGGTGGCTGAAATGCTTGATCACCATGTGAAGCTAGCACCAAAGTAGTCGGGAAAAGCAAATCGGCAATCACTGCTGAAAAAGCAGCCAACAACATACTTATCACATAAAGTGCAATAATTGGTTTGATGTTCTTAGCACTCTGCCCAGTCTCGAAATTGGTAATTGAAGAAATTACTAAAATAAATACCAAGATAGGTGCTACAGCTTTCAAAGCCTTGATGAAAATTTCACCAAATATGCTCAAATAAGGCGTAACGTCTGGAAATAGAAACGCAACAAGGAATCCCAAGATTATGGCAATAAAAATCTTGGTCACAAGACTCAAGCGAAAAAATTTAGAAAACATAAAGCGCAGCCTACAAGCTTTATCGGCCAGAAGAAAATAAGGCTGCTATTTTATACATAACTAAAAAAAATCCTAAATGTTTTTTAAAAAAATGATGGGTTTTCAGGCGTTATGATATTTTTTAAGCGATTTAAAAGAAAATATACTTATTTAGGACAGTAAAGTTGATACAACGTAGATAGTAAATTGATCATTTTTTCATCCTTAATTGAATAAAAAATTTGTTTACCATCGCGTCTAGTGTTCACCGTACCGCTCTTACGCAGCATCATTAATTGCTGCGAAAGCGTAGGCTGTAAAATATTGGTGCTTTCTTCAATTTGAGACACGTTAAGTTCTGAATTTGCCAAATGGCATAAAATCAGGAGCCGATCTGTATTTGCAAGAGACTTCAAAATTGTCACGACATCATCGGCAGCATCTCGCATGGTTTCAATTTGGAGTCTTTGGTTCATTCAATCACCCACATTTTTTCTGAGAAATATTATAAATGAAAGCAAAGTATGATAGATATATTTCTGGTTAAATAGCGTGTAAGAATTGATAATATGAATAAATCTTATAAAAAACTGAATTTTATTCATCAAAACAATGAGTAAAATTCAACATCCAGACTTATTTTTACGTTACAATACAAAAAACAGACAAGTCTGTATAAAAGAATAATAATAAGTGTAAATTTAAATTTACACAAATCGGTTGGCTGCTAATGATTATTTTGGTGGTTAATTGGGAAACTTCAGACGCAGGCGTGAGATATAAAAAGAATAATACTCACGCTAAATTTTTTAAGCGCAGGTTTGCTCAAATTTAATCAATCGCTGTACGCGTGACCAGTATTCCTCAATTTTAACCGAATTGCGCTCAATTAAGGCTTGCATGGTCATGCCATCTAAAATATTGATGAGTAGATTCGCGAGTTGTCCTGGGTTTTGTATGTCCAGCTCAGTGAGTAGGGTCGTGATGAGTTCAGTCAGCCATTCTTTGTACTCAGTTGCAGGTTTGATCGTAGAAGGATAGATCTTAAAAATCTCCTCCACAGCTTTTTGAAACATACAGCCATTAAAATCTTCGGTTTCGAACCATGCCGAATACCAGAGATAGATTGCTCTGATTTTACTTAGAGGATCGTTATCATCACAACCATTGATCGTTGCATTCAGAGAAGCTTGCAAATTTTGATTACGTTGATTCAAACATTCTTCAATTAACTTTGCCTTAGAAGGAAAGTATTTGTAGAAAGTCATTTTTGCAACACCAGACTCAAGAATGATCCGATCAATCCCGACTGAGTTATAGCTATGGGAATTAAAAAGACGCAAGGCGGTATTAATAATGTCATCTTTTTTCGACATGTTTAGAGGTTCCTGCCAAAGACATGTATGTACTCAAAAAATGCAATTTCGAGGTTTTTTTCATGGGAAATGAAATGATGAAAAATCCGTTTAAGTCTACACTTGAAAGAGCATAGTAAAATCTGAATAAAGTCTAACAGAATCAAAAAGTATTTATAAGTAGGGCTTTTGGCAAAGTTTAATAAGATTTTGTACTGATCGAAGAACAATTGATCTGTAAAATTAATATAAAGTTTCATAAATAAACTTTGAATAAATGTTATATTTATGTAGATTAATATTTCAAAATATCTTTAACACACAGGTGTTTCTGTGTACAGAATAGACAGTTGACGATGAACAAGTTCTCATTCACCCAATCAGAAAATGCACGCACTGAAGCATTAAATTTCATCAAAAACTCCCTAACATTAGATCAATGGAACCTTCATCATGTACAGATTCAATTGCTTAAACAAAGCGTTGAACAGCATGCATTATTCCAACATCCCATATTAAATCAGCTGCAAAGTTCTACGCTTAGCCTTCATCATTTAAAAACAATTCATTTAAACTACTTTGTTGCAATCGTAAAAATATTTACAGATGCGCTGAGTATGCTCATTTTTGATGCGCATACTTTGGAAAAAAACCAAAATATTAAAACTGATATGCGAGTGAAAGCAAAAGTTTATGCTCGTTATTTATTGTCTTTAAACCTGATTGATGAATTAGGATTTAATACACTTGATTTGGCATTGAGTTCGCCTAGCAAAGCACACCTTACCTATTTTTTACAGCTTCTAGAAGCATTGTCTTTAGATACAAATGACCTTACGCAGACTGTTTCACAGGCACATCGAGTAAGCGATTATATCGCGTCACATTTTCATGATTATCAAGCCTTATTACTAATCTTAGCGATTACCGAACAGCAGGTCATTGTTTATAGTGAAGCGCTTTCTATTAATGTGGCGAAATTCGATCCGAAATTTTCATCTGGTTACTATGAGTGTCATGGGGTAGTGGGCTGTGGTCATAGTCTTGCAAATGACGATAATCATGAAGATGATATTTGGATGTTATTAACACAAGCACTAGATACATCACGCACGGATGAACTAAGCGCTATAACCCATGAATTTCTGGATATCTGGCATGATTTCTGGGAAAGCATGTATGTGGCTTGATTCTGGGTTTTAAAATTTAGAATAAACCGAATATTGAGTGAATTAAATAGATATACAAATCTGTATAGAAAATCACATTAAATCTGCGTAAAATTCAACATAAGTATGAGTTTTACTGATAATAACAATGTCGATTAATCTATTTGGCGTATTAGAACGCTTGGG